>JAACVI010000224.1 GCA_009992505.1 Myxococcales bacterium | reverse complement strand
CGCGAGCGGGGATGGATCGGCGCAGGAAGGCCAGTAACATTTCGCGCCGGACGCTCAGGGAGGCGTCGTGAGCAGGCGACGCACGAATTCGGTGTCGTAACGTCCGGCGCGGAAGGCCTCGTCGCCGATGATCTGGCCGAGCAGACGTTGGTTCGTCTGGTAGGGCGCGACCCGGCTCTCGGTCAGCACGCGGTCGAGCAGGAGCAGCGCCTGATGTCGCGTCGGCGCGTAGGTCGTGATCTTGGCGATGCGGGGGCGATCGTCTGGAGGCACGGTGCTGCCCACGCTGGCGGAGGGCTCGGTGCGCACTTTGCCTTGGGGGAAGGGCGGCCAACGCAGCTCCTCCACCACCGCGTCGAAGGTCTCGTTCGACGGAGCGACGAGCCAAGCGCCGCAGCCATGACCCGTGGGCTCCACCTCGGTCACGCGCGCCGGCAGCGGGCGTCCCGCGGCGATCTCGAGCTGGAACTCGACCAGGTCGAGGCCGGTCGTCATGCCCGTGATCGCGTCCTGCACCGGCAGGCCAGGGCGCACCCCGATCACGGCCAAGCGGCCATCGGCGTCCAGGGCGAAGCGCACGAGCAGCAAGCCCGTGGCGCCCAGAGCCCGCGTGACGGCGCAGGCCGCCTCGAGCAAGAAGCCACGGATGGCCTCGCCTTCGCCGTGGAAGACGAGCGCCGGGCTCGGGCTCTCTTCGAGCAGGCGCTGGCCGCTGACCGTGATGCTGCATTCGCGCTCGGGCAGCGGCTCTTGCGTGCCGGCCTGGTCCACGAGCACGGGAACCTCGAGCACGCGGGAGCGGTGATACGCCTGCTCGACCACCAAGGCGACGTCGTTGCCGCGCGTCCTCTTGACCACCTCGGCGAAGAGATCGTCTTCGTCCACGAGCGGCGTCGCGAACGGATCCGTCTCGGCGTCGGCTGCGCGCACGGTCCACGGCGCGGGCAGCTGGGCGGCGAAGGGGCGGGGATCGTCGTCACCGCCGAAGGGTTCCGAGCAGGCCGGTTGGGTGAGGCCCGCCTCGGCGATGGCCTCGCGCACGGAGGATGGAGAAGCCAGACGCGCGAGGCTCTCGAGGGAGGGACCCACGAGACCGATGGACGTCTCCGCCAGGGCCTTCGCCAGCGCGAGCTGGCCGCGGGCGCCCGCGTGTCCCGGATGCACCACCTGCACCTTCGCCTCGATCGCCGCGGCGGCCACGGCTTCCGCTGGGATCCTGCCGTCCGCGCCGGTGGCGACGGTGAGCGTCTCGTCGCAGGCGGCCACATGGACCCCCGACGAAGAGTCGTCTCCACGCAACCCGACGACCCGAATGCCGAGGCGCTTGCAGCTCCTGGCGACCCGTGCGGCGGCTTCGCCCCGCTCCGCTATCAACACGCTTTCGATCATGGCGGCGGAGCATAGCAGCTTGACCCGAAGGCGCTGCGACATGAGCCTCTCTCGATGCCCGCCTATGTGCACACGCGCGGTCTCCGCGTCCGCCCCATCTCTCCCCGACGGCTGCGCGAGCGCGCCGACCTCATGCTGGCGTCCCTGGGGCGAAGTCAGGCCGAGCTGTCGATCCTACTGTGCGATGACGCGGTGATTCATGAGCTCAACCGCGACTATCGCGGCGTCGATCGACCTACGGACGTCCTCGCCTTCGCCATGTCCGAGGGGGAGGGCGCCGAGCTCTCTCCAGACCTACTCGGGGACGTCGTGGTCTCCCTGCCCACGGCAGCGAAACAGGCGCACGCCAGCGGCAAGACGATCTCATTCGAGGTCACGATGCTGGTCGCTCACGGACTTTTGCACCTTTTGGGCTACGACCATCGCGACGCCGAAGAGGAGCGCGTGATGCTCGAAAAGACGCGCGTGCTGTGCGCCGCGGCGCGCTCCTAGCGGGGCCCAAAACGTGCCTCGCGGGGCTGCAGGGGGGGCGCCTCGGGCCCGATTCGGCGCCATTTCGCAAATGCGCCAAATCCTGCAATATCAGGTAGATCCACGACGTTTCGCGTGCATTTGCGGGTTTTGCGGCGCGCTTTGGAGGAGGACCCACGGCGTCTTCGCGCCCGATTCGTCGCGCCCGGTTTCGCCGGCCGTGACGCGCCCGGCAGGCGTCCCCGCCGGTTGGGGGGCCGCGGCCTCTGGCGATTTTCGTGCACATTTGCCCAAAAAAGCTCTTGTCATGGCCCGAGAGTGCGGGCATAGACGTCTCTTGTCTGCGGGGGGCGCTAATTTCAGGCCTTTTTCCACGATACCGCAGGCGATAGCGGAACAGGACGGTGACCATGCCAACCACCAAGCGGATGACGAAGGCCCAGATCATCGGCGAGATCTCTGACAAGACGCAGCTGACCAAGAAGGAAGTCGGCGCAGTCTTCGAAGGACTCCGTGATCTGATCAAGAAGGAGCTGGGGAAGCGCGGTCCGGGGGAGTTCGTCATCCCGGATCTTCTCAAGCTCAAGGTCAAGAAGGTGCCGGCCCGCAAGGCCGGCATGGCGAAGAACCCCTTCACGGGCCAGGACGTGATGCGGGACGCGAAGCCGGCCTCCAAGAAGGTGCGGGCGACGCCGCTGAAGAAGCTCAAGGACCTCGTGAACTGAGCCTCTAGTTCGGTCCCACCTTCGGGTGGTGCCGAACGCCAGCTCAGAGAGGGCACGCACCTTCGGGGGCGTGCCCTTTCTGCATTGTGGCCGCGACGGTGTTGGGCCGCGACGGTGTTGGGCCGCGACGGTGTTGGGCCGCGACGGTGTTGGGCCGCGACGGTGTTGGGCCGCGACGGTGTTGGGCCGCGACGATGGCTCGCAGCCCCGCGGCCCGGCAGCCTGCTAGCCGCCTGCGCCCGCGTCGGGATGCGCAGGAGGCGCCGTCGGAGCGCGCGTGTTGGGCCCCGGCGTGCCCTGGTTCCGTGGCTCGCGGTCACGACGGTACTGAACCAGCATGCCCTCGAGGTAGCCGAGCAAGAGGCGCACCTGCCCCGCGCCCAGGGAGGTCTCGAAGTAGACCTGCTCGGCCTCGACCCGGAAGGTCAGCCTGCGCAAAGGCGTGGACAGCCCGACCAGAGACACCATCGGGCTGCGCGCGAGCTGGGCGAGCTGCGCTGCCCAGAATTCCTTGGCGCCGCGGGCCTGGGCCGCGTCCTCGAAGCGAGCCTGCCCCGCGAGCTGCACCGTGTCGCCCGCGGTCTCACGCACCGAGAGTCGACCGCTCAGAGGCATCGCGTCCACACGCCCCGCGCGGACGAAGCGGCGCGCGCCTTCGATCTCGAAGCTCATCACCTCGTCGTCGCCCATGGCCAGCAGGGCGTCCGCGGCGGCCATGGCGGGGACGCCCGCGTCGAGCCGCTGGTCCTCGGCGCGTACGTGCATCAGGGCCAGCACGCGCGGCAGATCCTCCGGGCGGCAGATGATGAAGTGGTGATCGCCCAGCAGCGCCACCACGCGGGCCGTGCTGTCCGGGTTGCGCCACGGCGCGACACGCACGCCGTCCCGCGCGTGGAAGGCGGTGGTCGTGTGCTGGCTCGTGGCCAGGCGCTCGGCGGCGGCTTCGGCGTAGGCCTGATCGCGATGATGTCGTCCCGCGAGCACGAGCCGCTCTCGCTGCAGGTTCGGCGACGCCAAGAGCAGACGATCCAGATCCGCCATGGGATCGATGCCCGATCCGTCGAGCAGCGCGTGCCAGTCGGGGATCGCCATCAGCAGGCGCCGGACCTCGGGTGCCAGGGGCGACTGGCGGATGCGCTCCATGTTCAGGCGGATCGCCAGCTGCGCGCCCGGCGGAATCCGGCCGGCGCCGTCCGCTCCTCCTGGTCCACCGGGCCCGCCATCCCGGCCCTGACCGCCGTCACCCGTGGCGGCCCCCGCGTCCCGTCGCCCCGCGTCCGCCATCGCCGCGTCTCCCGCTGCGTGGGCGCTCGCGTCGCCAGGCCTCCCCGCGTCGTCGGGCGCTCCGGCGTCATGGTGCCTGCGCCGTCTGCCCGCGTCGTGGGGCTGTCCCGCGTCGTGGGGCGTCCCTGCGTCCATTCCCGCGCCCTCGACGCCATCTCCGCCCGCGTTGGGCATGGGGGCGGCCTCGGGCTGCGACAGGGGCCCCTGGGCCGAGTCGGCGCTCATGCCGTCCGTCATCCCGAACTCGACCTCCGCTGGCAGCTCGAAGCTGATGTCGATCTGCGGCCGCGCGGCCACGGCCGAGAGGGCGAAGACTCCCAGCACGTGCGCCAGCAGGGACAGACCGGCGGCCCAGGCGGCTCGGCGCGAGTCGAGGCGCCGCCACGAATCATGGGGCTCGCCATCCATGGCTTTCGAGTGCGGCTTGGGTGCGGAGGTCATGGAAGAAGGGAAGTCCTAGAGTACTCGCGACAGGGCGTGACGCCCGCGGGCTCCTACCATTCGACGCGCGAACTTGGCCAGGCGCGGGTTGACGTGGCGGAAGGCGCATGAAATCAGAACCCGATGCAGTTGCTCGCGCTACGCCCAGCACACCTGCCCACGGACTCGGTTCAGGATTCGCGGGGGATTCACCGTCCGACTCGCGGACGCCTTCTGTGGCCGCTCGGCCTCGGACTGCTCGCGCTCGTCGGCTGCGGTAGCGCCGATCCCGATCCCGCTCCCGCGCCCGCCCGAGACGCGAGCCCGCCGCAGCGTGACGCTCGCGACGCACGGCGCGACACCGTGCATCCGGATCCCACGCTGCCGCCCAAGCGCATCTTCACCAAGCGCTTCGTGGTCAACGTGCGCAACGGCGCGAGCCCCGACGCCACTCGCGGCGGCTACCTGCGCGCGGGCTCGGTCTTCACCGCGACGCTGGGTGAGCCCCTGGGTTTCGAGGGCTGCCGTGGCGGTTGGTACGAGCTCACCGTGGGCGGCTTCGTGTGCAACGGGCGCGACGTGATCGCCTTCGACGGCAGGCGCCTGCCGGCCATCCGCGCGCGCCAGCCCCGCTTCGATCGGCCCTTACCCTACGAATACGGGCTCATCCGCCGGCGCGTCCCCATGTATCGCCGCATGCCCACCGACGAGGAGGCCGCCGAGTTCGAGGGCTATCACATCCCAGGCCAAGCCCCGCCCGATGCGGGTCCCGGTGGCGCTGAGACGGCCGGTGACGGTGGTTCCGCTGGCAACAGCGCGGTGGCCCGCACCGCCGCCGGCGACCCCGCGCCGAGCGCATCCGGCGACGGGCTCGCCACGCCCTCGGCGGACGACGACTCGACCGAACCGACCGACGCCGGCGTGGAGACCCTCGAGGGGCTGAGCGCGGACTCGGACAGCGTCGTGATGCGCTG
The DNA here is from genome assembly GCA_009992505.1 of Myxococcales bacterium. Classification (GTDB taxonomy): domain Bacteria; phylum Myxococcota_A; class Polyangia; order Polyangiales; family Houyiibacteriaceae; genus JAADHO01. Next base: position 30,604 of record JAACVI010000224.1, on the reverse strand, counting down.
GGTGACGCGCGGGTTCTTCGTCAGCCTCGATCGCGACTTCCGTCGCGGCGCGCGCCGCTACTGGCGCACCCAATCCAACGGCTTCGTGCCCTACAACGCGGTGGTCGTGCGTGAGGGAAGCGACTTCCACGGCGTCGATCTCGCGCCGCCACGGGAGCCCACGGCGGTGGCTCCTGCCCCAGGCGACGCGGGCCCGGACGCGGCTCGGGACGCCGCGGTCGCGACGGACGACGCCTGGCGCTTGCCCGTGGGCTGGGTGCTCTCGAGTCGGACCGGCTTCTACGCCGAGACCGTCAACGGACGGGTTCATCGTGGACGAGGAGCGCCAGGCTATCACTACGCCTTTCGCGTCGCGGGCCGGGTCGAACAGGGCGGTCACACCTACTTCCGCGATCCCGAAGGCCATCTCTACCGGGACTCCGACGTCGTGCTCGCGGAGCGCTCGGACCCTCCCTCCGAGGTCGCCGCTGGGCAGAAGTGGATCGACGTCGATCTGTCGCGGCAGGTGCTCGTCGCCTACGAGGGCACAGTTCCCGTCTTCACCACGCTGATCTCCAGCGGTCGTATCGAGCGCGAGGACGACCCCTCGCGTGACCACCGCACCCCGACGGGCGTGTTCACGATCTCGTCCAAGCACCTCACGCACACGATGGACGGCGACAACGCCATCGACGGCCCGTACTCCATCGATGACGTCCCCTACGTCATGTACTTCCAGCTCGCCTACGCCTTGCACTCGGCCTTCTGGCACAACGCGTTCGGGCGTCCCAAGAGCCACGGCTGCATCAACATGTCGCCTCCCGACGCGCACCAGATCTTCGGCTGGGCCAGTCCACCGATGCCCCAGGGCTGGCACGGCGTCTATCCGACGGCGGACCAGCAAGCGACCGTGGTGCGCATTCGCGGCGAGACGCCCCACTAGTCCCACCAGTCGGACAGGAAGCGGTCGCAAACGAAACGCCCCGGGACCCTTCGATCCACGGGGCGTCTCGATATGAGCGACAGGCTCGGGGCTCGAGCTCAGTCGTAGTATTCGTGGCCGAGGTGCGTGATGAGGTCTTCGTTGTTCATCCAGCGAAGCATGTTCTTCATCTTCATCAACTGTACGAAGAGATCGTTCTCCGGGTACAGCCCGGGCGCCGTCATGGGCGCCTTGAAGTAGAAGGACAGCCACTCCTGGATGCCGCTCATCTCCGCGCGCTTGGCCAGGTCCATGAAGAGCGCGAGGTCGAGCACCAGCGGCGCCGCCAAGATGGAGTCGCGACACAGGAAGTCGACCTTGATCTGCATCGGATAGCCGAGCCAACCGAAGATGTCGATGTTGTCCCAGCCCTCCTTCTGGTCTCCGCGCGGCGGGTAATAGTTGATGCGGACCTTGTGGTACATGTTGCCATAGAGCTTCGGATGAAGCTCCGGCTGAAGGATCGTCTCCAAGACTCCGAGCTTGCTGACCTCTTTGGACTTGAAGCTGTCGGGATCGTCGAGGACTTCGCCGTCGCGATTGCCGAGGATGTTGGTCGAGAACCAACCCTGGATGCCGATCATGCGTGCGCGCAGGCCGGGGGCGATCAGCGTCTTCATCAGGGTCTGGCCCGTCTTGAAGTCCTTGCCGCAGACGGGCGTGCGCGTCTCACGCGCCAGCTCCAGCAGGGCGTCCGCTTCCGTCGTCAGATGAGGAGCGCCGTTGGTGTAGGGCACGCCCTCCTTCAGACACGCCCAGGCGTAGACCTGCGAGGGGCTGATGTCGGGGCTGCTGTCGCGCAGGCCCTGCTCGAAGGCCGAGAGGCTCGCGTGGACCTCGGTGGGCTCACGATAGACCTCGGTCGAGCCACACCAGACGGCGACGGCACGATCGAGGCCGTTGTTCTTGATGAAGTCGCGGATGTCCTGACGAACCGCTTCGCCCAGCTCCATCTTGTTGGTCTGGGTCTTCACGTTCTCGCCGCGCAAGCGCTTCACGAACTCGGGGAAGAAGACCGCGGGCATGGGGCGAATGGCCTCGAGCTCGTCCTTGATGGCGTCGAGATGCTCGCGCTTGAGCACGTCCGCCTCCTTGGCGGCCTCGTAGGCGCTCACGGGGAAGAGGTCCCAGCCGCCGAAGACGAGATCGTCGAGCTTCGCCAGGGAGACGAGCTCGGAGATCTTCGGGCTGCGTCCATCGGTGCGCTTGCCCAGGCGGATCGTGCCCATCTGGGTCAGGGAACCGATGGGCTCGGCCAGGCCTTTGCGCGCGAGCAGGCAGCCCGCGATGAACGTCGTGCCGACGGCTCCCATGCCGGGCAGTAGAACGCCTAAACGGCCTTCGGCCTTGGGGATTTTCACGGGCTTCTTCATGAGCGCACTCCTGCGGCCTTCACCGCGTCGATTTTTTGCCGTCAGCGAGGCGGCGATGGGCGGGCGTAGCACATGCCCGCGTCGATTTCACGTCGCTCCCTAGGACCGAGCGTTGCAAAAGTCACTCGCAAACATCGTGCCGGCTGCCCGGCCGGAATTTTGCTGCGGAGTTTGCCGGAAGGTCGTGGTGGACTGGATACACCAGTGGCCAGAAGTGTTGCCGGGCGGCACGCTCCCGTGTGGCTGCGCGTGACATGGGTCGAGCCGCGAGGCGGGCTCGATCTCGGATTGCCCGCCATTTCCCGCACTCCATGGAGTTCGAAGGCGCCCGGGGACCGGCCCCAAACGAGGACACGGCCTCGGCACGGATCCTGCTTTGCAGCTACGAAGACGGCCGGTCGGCTCGGATTCTCCGAATTCTTGCCCTCCCTCCGTTGCTCCCATTCACTCGTGTGGATTTCCTGCAACGAATGACTGGGCTCGTGGACCAAGAGACGACCTTCGAGTGACCGGAGCTGAGATGAACCGAGCAATCATACTGGCAGCGGGCAAGGGCACACGACTCGTGAAGGGCTTCGACTTTCCGAAGCCGCTGAAGCGGGTCGGTGGCGTTCCGCTGATCGTGCGTGTGCTACGGAGCCTCGAGCGCGCGGGCGTCGACGAGGTCGGGATCGTGGTCGGCTACCTCGGTGAGGAGCTGATTCGTGGACTCGAGCGCTATCACTTCCGCCTGACGCTGCGCTTCATCCAGAACGACGAATACGACAAGCCCAACGGCACCTCGCTGCTCAAGGCACGCGAGCTTGTGACCGGGCCGACGTATCTGATGATGAGCGATCACCTCTGGAGCGACGAGCTCTTCAGTCGCGTGGCCGCCTATCCGCTCGCGGACGACGAGGCCGTGCTGGGCGTGGATCGCCGCATCGATCGTTGCTTCGACCTCGAGGACGCCACGAAGGTGCGCATCGAAGGCGATCGGGTCGTGGGCATCGGCAAGGAGCTCACGGACTACGACGTGATCGACACGGGCGTCTTCCGCATCACGCCGGCGCTGATCGAGGCGCTCGACCGCGCGGATGGACCCGAGGGCGTCTCTCTCTCGCAGGGCGTCGGGGCGCTGGCCGCGGCCGGCAAGATGCGGGTGGCGGACGTGGGCGACGCGACCTGGATCGACGTCGACACCCCCCTCGCGCATCAGATCGCGGAGAAGCTCATCTCGCGCTACGGCGATCGCCTGCGTGTCCCCGGGCACCTGCCCGCGGCGCAGATGGCGGCTGGCGCCTAGCCACCCCGACCGCGCGACGCGTCGGCCAGTAGGGCCACGCTCGTCGGGCCGCGTACAGCGCGACGCGTGGACGTGAACGGCACGCACCCTTCGTCCCGCCGAGGCGTGATGTGGCCCGCTGCGGCCGCCCGCCGCGGGGCAGGGTCTGCGGACAGACTCTCCAGAAGTTAGTGCGCGGCGCGAATGGCGCGGAGCAGGTCGCGGCCGCCGGGGCCGACCTTCGTCGCCACACGATCGGCCACGGTGTGGGTCGCCGCGGCGAAGCTCGCGCGCTCGGCGCTGGAGGGCTCGTGGACTTCGAGCCCATAGCGCTCGAGGTTGCGGATCAGGATCGGGTCCATGCGCCGCACGTTGGTGCGTCCTTCCTGCACCATGTCCTGAGGCACATTGCGCAGAACCTCCTGGATGTCGGCCGGGAGCCCGTCGAACCAACGCTTCGAGTAGACGATGATGCCGGGCTGATAGGCGTGACGACTCAGCGCGAGGTGATGCGCCGCCTGGTACCAGCTGGTCGCGAAGGCGAAGAGGGGCGTGTTGTCGAAGCCGTCCACCACGCCCGTCTGCAGGCTCGTCAGCACGTTGGTCACGTCGATGGGCACGGGGCTCGCGCCCAGGGCGCGGTAGGTCTCGAGGTGCACGAGCGCCTCCTGAGAGCGCATGCGCAGGCCCGAGAGGTCCGACGGTGTGCGGATCGGGCGATCCTTCGTGAACCAGGAGCGGAAGCCATTCTCCGCCCAGAAGCCGAAGGTGAAGCCTCGGCGCGCCACCAGCGTCCGCACCTGCGCCTTGACCGCTTCGTTGTCGAGGGCGGTGTCCGCGGCGGCGCCGTCGGCGAAGAGATAAGGCGACTCGACGACGTTCATCTCCTGGACGAGCGAACCGAGCGCCGCGGTCGAGCCCGCGAAGACCTGGATGCTGCCCTGGGCCGTGCGTCGGACGAGGGCCTTCTCGCCACCGAGGGAGCCACCCATGAACATCTTCACCTGCACGCGTCCGCCCGTGCCCTCTTCGACGTAATGCTTGAAGCGTCGGAGCTGCTGCTCCCAGGGCGTGCCTTCGGGCGCGACAGTCGCCACCTTCATGACGATGCGCTCCTGGGCGCCCACGCCTCCGCCGAGGCTCAGCACGAGCGCGCAGATCGCGGCAGAGAGCGCCGCCAGATACAGGGGAAGATGCTTCTTCAGGTTCATGTCCGCTCCACGGGGCTACCTCGACCAGACGAGGCGTAGGGGGAGGTATTCAGTGGACGCCGCCCAGAGGGTTGGCGGCAGGGCGAGCGACCGCGCGGTCGCGACCGACTACTCGAAGTGCTCGTCCGCGTTCTCGAGCAGCTCACGGGCCTTGCGCTGCTCGCAGCGGTTCTCGGGCGCGAGCTCGGGCATGGACTCGGGATCATGGCTCAGCACCCACTGCAGCTGCTGATCGAAGAGCGCGCGATCCTGAGCCTTGATCGCGTAGTCCTGCGCCATCAGCACGTGGGTGGCGAAGTAGTTGGGCTCGTGCTCCATCGAGGTCTCGAAGTGCTCTCGGCTCTGCTCGAGGTCACCGCCGGCGAAGGAGGGCGCGCGCCCGTAGAACACGCCGAAGTAGCGGTCCGGGCCGTAGTGGTTGTAGGTCGGGTCGAGGTCCAGGCAGCGCTGCATGATCGCGCGGATCTCGTCCTTGTAGGAGAGCAGCGTGGCGAAGCCCTTGGCCGAGGCCCACTTGCCCAGGTTGCTCGAGCGCCAGTAGAGCGCCGGCACGGCCGAGGCGTCCAACGTGTCCACCGCCTCCTCGATGCGCGTCCCCGCGCGCATGCGCTCGCCGAAGTCCGCGCTCAGCGCGACCAGGGCGTGCTCCGCCGCCTGCGTGCCCTGCTCGAAGCTGGCCAAGAACTGCTCGTCGGCGCCGTCCTGGAAGCGCAGATGACAATCGGACTTGAAGTAGAGCGCCCGCGAGAGCTTCACCCACGACTCGTGGTCGCCCGGCTCGGCCTCGACGGCTGCCTGAAACTGCTGGATCGCCGTGTCGACCTGCGCGAGCTCGTCGCGCTGCGCCCAGGCGGCCTCGCCCGCGGCCACGAGCTCGTCGTGGTGCGAAGTGGAGCTCTGCTCGACGGCGCCGTTGGAGGCCGTGGGCGTGGTGTCCCACGCTCCCTGGCGGCTCTCTCCGCAACCGCCGACCGCCATGGCGACGAGCGTCGCCGTGAGCGCGCTGACGAAGCCCGCGCTGCCTTCGAAACCAATCCCCCGCCCCAATCGAACCATGGTCCTCATACCGCCCTCCAATGCGCCATCGATGGGCGCGAGCGGTGAATCAGTTATCAGAGGCCCAGATATGAAGTCAACGTACCCTTGCTGCGCCTGCTGGAGATGTGCAGCGTGTGCAGCCGGACGTGGCACCATGTCGGGCCCGCGGGCGCACGGCCTAGTTGAGAGAAGTGTGGGCCCATGCTCTACTTTCTCCCGATGGCTCTTCGGATCGCGCTCGGGCTGGCCTTGATGACGCTCACGTTGTCGGTCTCTCCGGCGCGCGCCGAACCGCGCCCCTTCCGATGGCCCGAGCGAGGCCGCCCGTAGTGCCCGCTGCCCGATGAGACCCGCGACCCCATGAAGCATCTCCACATCGATCCCGCCACCGTCGAGGCCCTCCTGAACGCCAGAGAGTGGCCGTGCGAGCGCATCGCCGAGACCACCTGGCGCAGTCGGGCGCGCGGCATGGCGGGTTCCTTCCCGTTCCTGATCCACCTCGATCGCGAGGGATTCATCAGCTTCGCCGTCGTGCCCTTCACGACCTCGCCCGAGTCCAAGGCCGCGAGCGCGCGCCTCTACCGCAGGTTGCTCGAACTGAACCACGGCCTGTTGATGGCCAAGTTCTCCATCGACGACGACCTCGACGTGGTGCTGTCGGTGGAGTACCCGACGGCCGAGCTCGATACCTCGGAGTTCCGCGACGCGGTGGATGTGCTCACCTATTACGCGGACCGCTACCACGACGAGCTCACCGGCCTGGCGAAGCTCGAGAGCTGAGCGCTGGGCCGTGCGCCCCGCCTCCCGCGCGCCCGTTTTCTCGTCACGGCGGTCTCGCCCGACGCCGCTCCGGCCCTGGCTTGAAGCCACTTGCTGGCCCGGATGCGCTGTGCTAGGAGAGCCGTCCAACTCGTCGGTTGACCGTTCGGGTGGGTCTCTCGGCCCGCCCTTTTTTGTCTCTACCGCGAGCCTCGGATCGGCAAAACGTTGCCGAAAGTATTAGAAATATCATGGACACCGCCCTCGGAACGCCCCTCGAAGAGTTGCTCGCACCCATCTGCCACGCCCACGGCGTGGAGCTGGTCGACGTGCGCAAGCTGCGAGAGCCCGCGGGAGCCATCCTGAGGATCATCCTCGATCGCCCGCGCCCCGACGGTGGCGAAGGTAGCGGCATCACGCTCGAGGATTGCACGGCTGTCAGCCGGGACGCATCGGCCGCGCTCGACGTGCGCGATGATCTGCTGAGCGGCGCGTATCGACTTGAGGTCAGCTCGCCCGGTCCGGAGCGCCCCCTGGTTCGGCGCGACGACTTCGAGCGCTTCACGGGGCGCCAAGTCATGGTGCGGACGCAGATGCCGGTGGCCGCTCAGCGTCGCTTTCAAGGCAAACTCCTGGGGCTGGTCGACGAAGAAGTCCAGCTCGACCTGGATGGCAGCCCGATCGCCATCCCCTTCGATCTCATCACCCGCGCTCATCTCGTCGATGAGACGTGAACTCTGCGCGAACCCCTCGGGAACGCCCTCTCGTTGTCGCTCTCTTCCGATCCTGTCTCTTCTGATCCTGTTTCTTTCCCCACTCTCTGTGCATTCCTCGAGCTTTCTCTCTAGCAAGCTTTCTCTCTAGCAAAGGCGAATCCCATGCCGCAGGGCACGCTTTCACTACATCACGTCATCGAGCAGGTCAGCCAAGAGAAGGGCATCGACGCCAAGATCCTGGTCGAGGCGACCGAGCAGGCCATCCTCACGGCGGCCAAGCGAACCTTCGGTGTTGACCGCGAGCTCGAGGCACGCTTCAACGTCGAGAGCGGTGCTGTCGACTTGTTCCAGTACATGACGGTGGTCCAAGAGGTGGACAACCCCGACGCCGAGGTCTCGCTCGAGGACGCCGCGCGTCACGGGCTCGAGGCTGACGAAGGCGAAGAGCTGGGTTTCCAGATCTTCTACATGCCTGGAGACGCGGAGCGGGCGCGTCAGCAGGACAAGGAATTCGGTGAGCTGCTGGGGATTCAGCAGGCCCGAAACGGCTTTGGTCGCATCGCGGCCCAGACCGCCAAGCAGGTCATCATCCAGCGCGTCCGGGATGCCGAGCGCGAGCGAGTCTTCAACGACTTCAAGGATCGCCTGGGCGAGATCATCACCGGCGTCGTCCGTCGCTTCGAGCGCGGCTCGAGCATCATCGTCGACCTCGGTCAGGGCGTGGAGGCCATCCTCCCGTCACGCGAGCAGACGCCGCGTGAGAGCTATCGTCCCGGCGACCGCATCGTCGCGCTGCTCAAGAAGATCGACCGCGAAGCGCGTGGTCCGCAGATCGTGCTCTCGCGCACGGATGTGGGTCTGCTCGTGAAGCTCTTCGAGATGGAGGTCCCCGAGATCTACGAGGGCATCGTGCGCATCGTCGCCGCCGGCCGTGAGCCTGGCGCTCGCTCGAAGATCGCGGTCAGCAGCCGTGATCAGGACGTCGATCCGGTGGGCGCCTGCGTCGGCATGAAGGGCTCGCGAGTCCAGGCCGTGGTTCAGGAGCTTCGAGGCGAGAAGATCGACATCGTGCCCTTCGATCGCGATCCGGCCCGCTTCGTGTGCAACGCCATCGCCCCCGCCGAGGTCGTGCGCGTCGTGATCGACGAGAGTCACGCGACGATGGAGCTCGTGGTGCCGGACGCCAAGCTCTCCTTGGCCATCGGTCGCCGCGGACAGAACGTTCGCCTCGCGTCGCAGCTCACGGGCTGGCGACTCGACATCGTCAGCGAGTCCCGCTTTCGTCAGCTCGAGGACGAGGCGCTTCGTCGCCTCGCGCGCATCGACGGCGAAGAGGGCGTGGCGAAGGACCTCTACCGCATGGGCTTCCGTGGTCTCGACGAGGTGGTCGAGGCCAGCTCCGAGGAGCTGGCCGAGATCGACGGCATCGGCGAGGAGCGCGTCGCCTGGGTGCGCGAGCGCGCCACCGCGGCCGCCGAGGAGGACCGCCTGGAGCGGCTCGAGGCTGCACGTTCGCGCGTCGACATGCCCAGCGATCGGGAGCGACTCTCCTGGGTTCCGGGTGTGACGGAGCGCCTGCTCGACCTGCTCGAGAAGGCCGGCTACGGCTCGCCCGAGGCGCTGCTGAAGGAGCCCGACGCGGATCGTCTGGCGACCCGTGCGCGCGTCGATCAGGCCAAGGCCCGCGCCATCTGCGAAGGCGCCAAGCGCTTCCTGGAGCAGGATTGGCCGCCCGTGGCCGCCGCCATTCGCAAGTCCCTGAGCACCTTGAAGGCCGAGGCGGACGTCGACGCCGCCAAGGCAGCGGAAGCGGAAGCAGACGCCGCCGTCGCCGACGACGACACGACCCCCGAGGCCCCCGCGGACGCGCCAGCTGGCGAGCCCGAGGCGGAGCAGGAAGGCTGATTCTTGGCTCTCGACGACAAACAGACGACAAGTGAGCGCCAGACGGCGACGCGGATGTGCGTCGGCTGTCGGCAGCACGACCGGCGCGACGCGTTGGCCCGTGTCGTTCGCGAGCCCGATGGCGGCAGCGTGGTGGTGGATCTTCGGCGCCGGCTGCCTGGGCGTGGCGCGTCCGTGCATCCGAACCTGAAGTGCGTCGAAGCGGCCGTGCGCCGCGGCGGGCTCACGCGGGCGCTTGGCGCGTCGGCCGGGGTCGAGACCCTGATCGAGAGCCTGCGCGCCCAGTACGAAGCGCGTGTGGCCGGGCTCCTGCTCGCGGCTCGCCGTGCGGGTCATCTGGTGATCGGGACGGACGCCGTCGCAGACGCCATCGGCGCGCGAAGCGTTCACCTGCTGGCCATCGCCGAGGACGCACGCGGTCGCAAGGCGGAGCTCTTGGCGTTGGCAGAGGCGGCGAACATCGCCGCAGTGGTTTGGGGCGAGCGCGCCCAATTGGGGAAATTCTTCGGTCGCGCCGAGGTCGCCATCATGGGCGTCCGGGACGAGGGCATGGCGGAGGCTCTCCGCGACGCGACTGACAGCATCGCATCGTTGGACGGCATGAATCGATTCGCGGAGGACGCATGAGCAAGGTACGGGTCTATGAAGTGGCCCGAGAGTTGGGTCTCGACCACCGCGAGCTCATGCAGCGCATGGCCGGGTTGGGCATCCAGGTGCGCAACCGCATGAGTGTGTTGGATCCTCTCGAGGTCAGCCGACTGAAGCGCTCGATCGACAAGGCGCGCGCAGGCGCCGTCGTGGAGGAGCACATCCGTCCCACGGTGGTCCGCCGACGCGCGAAGCCGAAGCCGGTCGCCGCGGTCGTCGTGCCCGAGCCCGTGGTCGCGCGCCCTCTTGTGGCGCCTCCCAAGGCGCGCGTGGCCAAGCCCAAGGCTCCCAAGCCCGTGAAGGTCGAGGAGCCCAAGCTGGCTGTCGCGCCCGAGCCCATCGCGGCCGAGCCCGTGGTCGCGCGCCCGGCGGTGGCGCCTCCTCCCGCGGCCGAGCCCGCTCCCGAGGTGCAGGTCCCCGTCGCGGCGGCCACGCCCACAGCGAAGCCCCCGGTCGTGCGAGAGCCCGAGCCAGAGGTTGCCGCTGAGCCGGCCCCGCGCGCAGAAGAGAGCGGCTATCAGGTCGCATCGGCCTCGGCGGCTCCGCCCGCGGACGATCGATTCTCCCAGCCCTATCTCGCTCCCGGCGTCACGCGCCGCGGCAAGACCGAGGTGCCGGGCGCCATCCCGCTCTCCGACGAGGAGCGCCTGCGCATCGTCAACGAGCACACCAACCAGCAGGGCGGTCCACGCAAGCGTCGTGAGATTCGCAGCGGTGCGGGGCTCGGTCCGCCCGGACGTCGACCGGCACAGCGCGGCAAGAAGCGCCTGGCCCACGGCAAGAAGGGCAAGGCGACCGAGATCACGGTTCCGAGCGCGAAGAAGCGCCTGATCCGTATCGAGGATCAGATCCAGCTCCAGGAGTTGGCGGGACGCATGAGCCTGAAGGCCGTCGAGGTCTTGATGAAGCTGATGCAGATGGGCGTCTCGGGCGTGCACATCAACAGCACGCTGGACGCCGACACGGCCGCTCTGCTCGCGGAGGAGTTCGGCTACGAGCTCGAGAACGTGGCGCGCACCGAAGACGAGATCGTCGGAGACGCGCGAGGCGAGTTCGAGGACGACGACGACTTGCGCGCGCATCGCCCGCCCATCGTCACGGTCATGGGTCACGTCGACCACGGCAAGACCTCCTTGCTCGATCGCATCCGCAAGGAGGACGTCGCCTCGGGCGAGGCCGGCGGCATCACCCAGCACATCGGCGCCTATCGTGTCGACACGGCTCGGGGCACGGTCGTCTTCCTCGACACGCCCGGACATGAGGCCTTCACGGCCATGCGTGCTCGTGGCGCCCAGACGACCGACATCGTCATCCTGGTGGTGGCCGCCGACGACGGCGTCATGCCGCAGACCCTGGAGGCCGTGAACCACTCCAAGGCAGCCGGCGTGCCCATGGTGGTCGCGGTCAACAAGATCGATCGCCCGGACGCCAACTCCGAGAAGGTGATGAACGAGCTCGCGGCGCTCGGGTTGACGCCCGAGGTCTGGGGTGGCGACACGATGTACATCGAGTGCAGCGCCGTCACGGGACAAGGCGTCGACGAGCTGCTCAACGCCGTCGTGCTTCAGGCCGAGGTGCTCGAGCTGACCGCCAACCCGAACATCCCGGCAGCGGGCGTCGTGCTCGAGGCCTACCTCGACCGCGGTCGTGGTCCGGTGGCCAACGTGCTCGTGCGTGACGGAACGCTACGCACCGGTGACTTCATCGTGGCTGGAGGCGCCTGGGGGCGTGTCCGCGCGATGACGGACGACCGCGGCAAGCAGGTGAAGGAAGCGCTGCCCGCGACTCCGGTCGAGGTGCTGGGTCTGAGCGATCTGCCGGCCGCTGGCGACAGCGTCTACCAGGTCACGGACGCCAAGAAGGCGCAGACCGTGGCCGAGGGCCGGCGTGGCGCGGCGGGTCAGGGCTTGTTCGCCCCGACCGTCGCTCGCGGTCTCGATCAACTCCAGCAGCTCATCCAACAGGGGGAGCAGCGGGAGCTCGAGCTGGTGGTGAAGGCCGACGTTCAGGGATCGGTCGAAGCGCTTCAGAAGTCGCTCGTCGACCTCTCCACCGACAAGGTCAAGGTGCGCGTCATCCACACCGGCGTCGGCGCCATCACGGAGAACGACGTGATGTTGGCCAGCGCCTCCGGCGCCATCGTCCTCGGCTTCAACGTGCGCCCGCAAGGCAAGGCGGGTCGTACGGCGAAGAAGGAGGGCATCGAGATCCGCACCTACAGCGTGATCTACGAGGCCATCGACGAGGTGAAGGCCGCCATGGCCGGCTTGCTCGCTCCAAAGCTGGTGGAGAAGGAGCTCGGCAAGGCCGAAGTTCGGCAGACGTTCCCCATCCCCAAGGGTGGGACCATCGCCGGCAGCTTCGTCACCGAGGGCAAGATCACACGCGCAGGCAAGGCCCGCCTCGTGCGCGACGGCATCGTCGTGTGGGAGGGTGGCCTCAGCTCGCTGCGACGCTTCAAGGAGGATGTCCGCGAGGTGGCCGCTGGCTACGAATGCGGCATCGGCCTCTCCGGCTACAACGACATGAAGGAGCGCGACGTGATCGAGCTCTACGAAATCGAAGAGGTCCAGGCGACGCTCGAAGACGAGTGACGCCTGGCGGCGAGCCTCGCCGCAGACCTCCAGACGGGACATGGATCCATGATGCAACGCGAAGCCAAACGCGCCGATCGTGTCGCGGAGCGAATCCGCGCCGAGTTGTCGGAGATGTTCCTTCGCGGTGCGGTTCGCGATCCGCGGGCACGGGGCGTGATCGTGTCCGCCGTTCGCGTGACTGCGGACCTCTCCCTTGCGCGCATCTACGTGCGGCTACTCGACGATGGCCTCGACCCTCGGCATGCGATTCGGGCGCGTCACGAGGGCAGCGATGAGCCCGTCGTCCCGGCTGGGCCCGGTGTACGTACCGAGCGTCAGGGGGCGTTGCTCGTGGCCCTCGAGAGCGCGCGCGGTCATCTGCGCAGAGCGCTGGGCGGTCGCCTCGGCTTGAGGCGCACGCCCGAGCTCACGTTCCATTGGGACGACGTCGTGGACTCCGGAATGCGGATGGAGGAGCTGCTGATGGAGATCGCGCCAGAGGCCGCGCCCGCGCCGCCGACACCTACCGATCCCGAGGAGGATGCTTGAGTCTGGCCGAGGTCGCGCGTCTGGTTCGTGAAGGCGAGGACTTCCTCGTCGTGCCTCATCGGCGCCCTGACGCGGACGCGCTCGGCTCGTCTCTGGGACTGGCTTCGATCCTGCGAGCCCTGGGCAAGCGGGCGACGCTCTTCGTGCCCAGCGGGCCACCTCGCTCGTTGACCTTCCTGGCACAGGCGGGCCACCTCGCGCACGAGCTCGCGCCGGACGCTCGCTTCGACGCCACCTTCGTCCTCGACACGGCGAGCCCCGAGCTGCTGCCCGACGGAATGCCTGGCGCGGATCGCCGAGGGGCGTTGGTCGTGCTCGATCACCACGCGACCCACACGGATTTCGGGGACCTGGCGCTGCGTGATCCCGCGGCGAGCGCCACCGCCGTGCTGGTCGTGCGCCTGGCTCGCGAGCTCGACGTGCACCCACTGCCGAGGGACGCCGCGACCCCGCTCTACGCGGCCTTGGCGGCCGACACGGGGGGCTTCCGCTACCTGGGCACCAGCGCCGCGACCATGCGGCTCGGGGCCGAGCTTCTGGACGCAGGCGCGGACGCCTGGACCGTGTCACGGCACCTCTTCGAGGACTGGCCGCTGGGTCGACTTCGGCTCCTGGGCGCGCTCGTCGAAGGGCTGAGTCTGGAGTTCGACGGACGACTCGCGATCTTGCGCGTCTCCCGCGAGCTGATGCGCGCGACGGGCGCCGCCGACGACATGGTCGATGGCCTGGTCAACTACGGGCGAATGCTCCACGGCGTGGAGGTCTCCGCGCTCTTCTGGGAGTGGCCGGCGGAGGAGGGACGAGCGGCGACCAAGCTGAGCCTGCGCTCCAACGGGCACCTCGACGTCTCGCAAGTGGCGTTGGCCTTCGGCGGGGGAGGGCATCCTGCCGCGGCAGGCGCTCTGTCGACGCTCTCGCTGGAAGCCACGGTCGAGCGTCTGCGGGCTGAGGTTCTGCCCTTGCTGTCGCGATGAACGGCGTACTGGTGGTGGACAAGCCCGGTGGCTTGTCGTCTCACGACGTCGTCGCCCGCGTCCGCCGCGTCGCTGGACAGCGCAGCGTCGGCCACGCGGGGACGCTCGATCCCATGGCCACGGGGGTGTTGGTCGTGCTCCTGGGCGAGGGCACGAAGCTGGCCTCCTATCTGACGGCGGACGACAAGGTCTACCGCGCCGCGATTCGGCTGGGCAGCGAGACCGACACTCTGGATGCGGAGGGCGAGGTCGTGGAGCGCGCTCCTGTGCCGGCGCTCGACGTGGGCGGCGTGCGTCGCGTCGTGGAGTCGTTCCTCGGGCCGCAGCAGCAACGCGCTCCCGTGGTCAGCGCGTTGAAGGTGAACGGGCGCGCGCTGCACGAGCGCTATCGGCGCGGCGAAGAGGTCGAGGCGCCGATTCGCGCCGTTCGCATGCGCTGGTTCGATGGGCTCACCTACGCGGATGGGCTCGTCACGCTCCGGGTCGGTGTCGCCAAGGGCTACTACGTGCGCTCTCTGGCCCGCGACCTGGGGCTCGCGCTCGGTACCCGCGGCCACCTCGAGGCCTTGAGGCGTGAGGCGAGCGGCGCGCTCGAGCTGCGTGACGCCGTCCCCTTGGACGCCTTGCTGGCGACCGATGGTCCCGAACGCCTGGCCTCGTCCCTGCTCTCCCTCGCGGACGCCGTCGCGCATCTGCCTCAGGTGGAGCTGAGCGCCGCCGGGGCCAACGACGCCTTCCACGGACGGCTCGTGCGCGCCGCGGACTACACGTCCCAGGCGGTGCGGGTCGGCGATCAGCCCCTCGCCTTGCTGGGACCGGACGGCAGCCTGGTCGCGATTGGCCAAGGCCACGCCAAGGGGACTCTGAGGGTCGTGCGTGGCTTCCGCTGCGCCTGAACGGGACGGGTCGGACGCCGCTGCTCTCCGCACTTCTTTGCAGTCGCCCCGTCCCAGGCACTACGATTCGGACGTGACCCGATATTTCGTCTCGAGCCTCCTTCCTCTGGCCCTAGCCACGTCGGTGGCCTTCGGTCAGGACGCGCCCGTGGCCGCTGCCCCCGACGCGACCGCCTATCAGGGCGTGACGCCCGAGTCGGGATCCCCTCCCGCCGAAGCGCGCGTGCGCCGCGCGCACAGCCGGTTGGTCACCTGGCCAGGCTTCGAGGCGATGCCCAACGGTGGATCCCGCTTCTTCCTGCAACTCTCCCAGACCGTTCAGTTCCAGACCCGGGCCACCGACGGCGGCTTCGAGGTGACGTTGCAGAACACGCGCACGCATCTGCGCAACACCACCAGGCCGCTGGAGACGCGCTTCTTCGACACGCCCGTCACGCGGGCTCGCGTCGAGCGCCGAGGCCGTCACGACCTGGTGTTCGCCTTCGACCTTCGCGCCCAGGCTACGCCGCGCGTCTACACGCAGCCGGGACCGGGCGGTTACACCTTCCTCTTCGTGGAGTTCCCGGCGGGCAACTGGCTGCCTGCGGAGCTTCAGCCCGCGGCTCCGCAAGCGCCGGCGGCTGCCCAGCCGCGAGGCCCCGTGCAGCAGCAGACGGACCGGGAGCGCCCGCCCGACCTCGGCCAGTCCGAGAACTAGCGTCCGCGAATCAGCCCGCGGCCACGAGCGCTGCCAGCTCGCGTGCGACTTCGGCGAGGGGCAGATCGCGCTGCTCGTGGGCCACGAGGTCCTTCAGCTGCACCACGCCACGGGCGACCTCGCCCTCACCCAGCAGGAGCGCGAAGCGTGCGCCGGTCTTGCTCGCGCGCCGCAGCTGGCTCTTGACCGAGCCGCCGCGCAGATCGGCGTCGACTCGGAGCCCCGCCGCGCGCAGCTCCTTGGCCAGGACCAGGGTCTGGCTGCGCAGCTCCGATCCCGCCGTGATCATGAAGGCGTCGAGCGTGGTCGGCTCTTCGGTCACGGGCATCATCAAGAGCAGACGCTCCAGGCCCATGGCGAAGCCCACCGAGGGTGTGGCCTTGCCGCCGAGCTCTTCGGTCATGCCGTCGTAGCGACCGCCTCCGAGCAGCGCGCTCTGAGCGCCCAATTCGTCGCTGGTCGTCTGCACTTCGAAGAGCGTGCGCGTGTAGTAGTCGAGGCCGCGCACCAGCGAGGGGTCGACTTCGTAGGGTGTGCCGAGCGCGTCGAGGGCGGCGCGCAGGCCGTCGAAGTGCTCGACGTCCTCGGGGCCGAGGAAGTCCAGGATCGGCGGCGCGCCCTGGCAGATCTCCTGATCCGTGAGCGACTTGCTGTCGAGGATGCGCAGTGGGTTCAGCTCGAGCCGGGTCTGGCTCTCGGCGCTCAGTGCCTCGCGATGCGGTTCGAAGAAGGCCTTGAGTGCCTCGCGATAGCGCGCGCGCGTCTCCTTGCCGCCGAGGGAGTTGAGCAGAACGCGCACCTCCGTGATGCCGAGGGCCGCGAGCAGCGAGACGCTCATGTCGATCATCTCAGCATCCACGTAGGGCCCGGGATCGCCGTAGCACTCCACGCCCGCCTGATAGAACTGGCGGTAGCGGCCTCGCGCGGGGCGTTCGCGGCGGTACATCGGGCCGACGTAGAACCACTTGTTGACCGGCTGTCGCTCGCCCGCGGAGTGCTCCAGATAGGCGCGCGCACAGGACGCCGTGCCCTCGGGGCGCAGCGTCAACGACTCCTCGCCCTTGTCGACGAAGGTGTACATCTCCTTGTTGACGATGTCGGTCGCCTCGCCGATGGAGTGGGTGAAGAGCGCCGTCTTCTCCAGCACGGGCGTTCGCACTTCGGCGTAGCCGTGGAGCGCGAACACACGCGTGAGCTCGCGCTCGAGCCGATGCCAGCGAGGCATCTCCTCGGGCAAGATGTCGTTCATCCCCTTCACGGAGCGGAGCTTCGTCATGCCCTGCGATTAGCCGCAAGCCGCCATCCGGGCAAGCCCAGCGAGCGCGAGCTTCAGCCGCGACCGACGCGCACCAGGTGCGACATGCCTTCGCCGAGCCCTTCGAGCGTGAGGGGAAACATGGGATAGACCTCAGCCAAGGTCTCGATGGTGTTGCCGCGCCACATGCGCTTGGGCTCCGGATTCAGCCAGACGCTGCGGTGGAAGTGTTCGCGCAGGCGCATCAGCCAGGCGAGTCCGGACGTGCGCTCGTCGCCCTCGATGTCGCGGAAGCCACCCTCCGCCATCAACTCGTAGGGCGCCATCAAGGCGTCGCCCACGAGGACGAGCTTGAAGTGGGGGCCACACTCGTGCAGCAGATCGGGCACCAGCTTCGGTTGGTCGAAGTTCTCGGTCCCGTACACGCGTCCGTACACGCAGTTGTGGAAGTAGTAGGTGTGCAGCTCCTTGAAGTGCGTCGACTTCTTGGCGGCGCTGAACAGCCTCGACACCAGGTGGGCGTAGGGATCCATGGATCCGCCGACGTCCATCAGCAGGATCAAGCGCGTGTCAGGGCGCCGCGGCGGCCGCGTGATCACCTCGAGCTCTCCCGCGTTCGAGGCCGTGGCGTCGATGGTGCCCTCGATGTCGAGCTCGCGTTCGCCGCCTTCGCGGTTGAAGGCGCGCAGCTTGCGCAGCGCCACCTGCATCTGCCGCACGTCGAGCACGAGGTCTTCGCGGTAGCCCTGATAGAGCCGCGCGTCGGCGACCCGGATCGCGCTGCGGCCTCCGCTTCTGCCGCCGATGCGGATGCCCTTGCGCGCGGCACCCGAGTGACCGAAGGGCGACTTGCCCCCGGTGCCGATGTGGCGGCTGCCTCCGTCGTGGCGCTCCTTCTGGTTCTCGAGTCGTTCCCGCAACAGGCGCTCGATCTCCTCCGGATCCATGGCGTCGAAGAGAGCGCGCTCTTCATCCGTCAGCTCGGGGCGCTGGCCCGCCGCCTGCTTCAACCACTCGAGCAGCTCGTCGTGGATCGCGGCGGCCGGGACGTCCACGCCACGGAAATGCGCCGAGAACGCCTGATCGAAGGCGTCGAGGTGTCGCTCGGAGTGCACCATCACCGCGCGCGCCACGTGATAGAAGCGATCGAGGGAGCTGTTGTGCAAGCCATGGCCCAGCGCCTCGGCCAGGGCCACGGCCTCCTGCGCACCGACGGGCACACCGCGGCTTCGCAGCGCATACAGGAAGGGGACGACGAGCGCGGCGCTCATGAGCGGAAGCGACGACCGCCGGCGAGTTGATCAGCGAAGGACGCGAGGTCCTGCTCCTTCTTCAGCAAGGTGCCGAGGAAGGGCAGCTCCTGGGCGAGCCTGACCTCGCCGATGCCGGCCTGAAGCAGCACGGTGACCCAGTCGATGAGCTCGCTCGTGCTCGGTGGCTTGCGCAGGCGGCGCATGCCGCGAATGCCGTAGAAGGCTTCGAGGGCCTGTTCCACCAACGCCTCGTTCACGTTCGGATGGTGCACGTCCACGATGCGGCGCATCAGCTCGCGCTCGGGAAAGTCGATGAAGTGGAACACGCAGCGACGCAGGAAAGCGTCCGGTAGCTCCTTCTCCGCGTTGCTCGTGATCAGCACGAAGGGCCGATGCACGGCCACCACTTCGCGCTGCGTCTCGTCGATGCGGAAGCGCATGCGGTCGAGCTCGTTCAACAGATCGTTGGGGAACTCCACGTCCGCCTTGTCGATCTCGTCGATCAGAAGGACGACGCGCTCCTTGGCGTCGAAGGCCTGACCCATGGCACCGAGCTTGATGTAGTGCGAGATGTCGTCCACCGCGCGATCGTCGAAGCGCGAGTCGTAGAGCCGCTGCACGGTGTCGTAGACGTAGAGTCCGTCCTGCGCGCGCGTGGTGCTCTTCACCTGCCAGCGGATCAGCGGCAGGCCCAGCGCTTGGCTGACGGCTTCGGCCAGGAGCGTCTTGCCCGTGCCGGGCTCGCCCCGCACCAAGAGCGGTCGCTCCAGAGTCAGCGCGCAATCCACGGCGGCTTCGAGGCCCTCGCTCGTGAGGTAGGAGTCGGTTCCTCGGAAACTTCGGAAGTCTGGGTTCATCGGGGCTCCGTGGCTTCGCGTCGCGTGCGAAGGGGGCAGAGACCCTAGCACGCGCGGCTGCCTCGAGCCGCCCGCGCGCCCGGGACCGCGCTCGCCGATCCGAGGCTTGGCGCCGCGTTCCAGGGAGGGTATGGCCAAGCATGCGCGGTCGTTTCCTCCCTGTTCTCCTGCTCTCCGTGAGCGCGCTTGCGTGCCATCCCTGCGATCCCGTGGGCGACCTGCGCGTCGGTGGAGACTCGCCCTACGTGCGCTGCGCCGAGCTGCCCCCACCGGCGGCGGGCAGCCGCAGCGTCGGCGGGGTCTCCTTTCAGGTCGACGGACGTGAGCTGCGCTTCGCTCCATCGCCGCAGCACGTCGCCTTCCTGCGTGGGCCTGCCCCCCACGCGAGCGACCTCGCCGTCGGGCTCACGGCCCTGGTCGGTCAGGGCGCGGACGTCTTGTTCGTGCTTGGTGGCGTGGGCGACGACGAGGCCGCGGCCGAGCGAACGCTGCGCGCGTTGGCCGCGACCGAACGCCCGTGTTTCGTGCTCGGCGGAGGTCGCGACGAGGCGGCGACGCTCAGCCAGGCCTTCGAGGCTCTGGGCGACGACGCCAAGGGTGTGGTCGACGCACGCGGATTGCGCGTGGTGCACATGGGCACGACCTCGCTGATGCTGCTCTCGGGTGCGCCCGAGGGGCGCTACGCGCGCACGGACGACGCGTGCGGCTTCGGCTCGGACGACCTCGACGCGCTGGGCGACAGCGTGCCCGACACAGGACCGCGCTACCTGATCTCCTGGGCGTCGCCTGCCTCCGACCTCGCCCTGGGCTTCGATGGCGTGCAGGCGGGCGAACCCTCGCTGACCGAGTTCATCGCGGGAGCGCACCTGCTCGGGAGCGTCTCCGCCTGGCCGGCGTTCCGAGCGGGGGCGGTCATGAGCGGGCAGGGCGGTCAGCTCTCGGCGCTCGCGGGCGCGTTGGGTGCGCCCCACGCGCGATCCGCAGACGGCGCCGTGCTCCCCGACCACCCTCTCATGCTCCAGCTAGGCTCGGCGGGGCTCTCGCCCGTCAGTCCGACGGACGCAGCTGAACCGGCTGCCCACTGAAGGCGGCGTTGCCCGACGCCTCGTCCAGTCGGAGCTCGGAGCTCAGATCGTTCAGGCTCACACCGGGCGCGCGACTCGCCACCCGAAGGCGCGCGCCGTCTCGATCGTGTCCGAAGCCGTGGGGCAGGCTCACGACGCCGGGCATCATCTCCGCCGTGACCTCCACGAGCGCGATCACCGCGCCGACCTCCGTGCGGATCTCGGCTCGTCCACCGTGCGTGAGCCCGAGCCGGGTCGCGTCGTCCGGATGCACCATCACGCTGCATCGATCGCCGCCGCGCATCAGGCGCTCGCTGTTGTGCAGCCAGGAATTGTTGCTTCGGAGCTGACGTCGACCGATCAAGGCCAAGCTCTGCGCGCCGTCCTCCGCGCTGCTGCGCGCCTCGCTCGCCAATCGTTTCAGGTCCGCGAGCAAGCGCTCTGGCGCGAGGTTCAGGTGCGTGCCCTTGGGGACGCGCTCCGGCAACGTGCCCGCGCGTCTCGGACCCAGGTCGACGCCGTGGGGCCGTTCGCGCAGCTTCGCCAGACTCAAGCCGCGCCTCGGCGGCCACGCGCGCACGCCGTGGGGGCCCAGCCTCAGGCCGAGACCGAGGATGCCCTCCGGGCCCAGCGCGTGGAGCGCCGCGGCGGTCGCCCGCACGGATCGAGGCGCGCCCGAGCGTCGCAAGAGGCGTCGCGCCAGACCGCTGAGGATCTGCCAATCGTCCTTTGCGCCAGCGTCTTTGTCGAAGCAGGGCGGCGAGTACTTGGCCGTGTCCCGGGTGGCCAAGAGGTGCAGCGCGAGGTCGTAGTGGCTGCGCGCGAGGGGAGGGGCGGGCGGCAGGATCAGGTGGGCGTGCCGCGTGGTCTCGTTCAGGTAGAGGTCGATGGAGAGCATGAAGTCGAGGGACGCCAGCGCCTCGTCGAGCCGTCGTCCGTTCGGCGTGGAGAGCACGGGGTTGCCGGCGAAGGTCACGAGTCCGCGTACCTGGCCGTCTCCCGGCGTGAGGATCTCCTCCGCCAGACATGCGACGGGGAGCTCACCACCGAAGGCGGGCAGCCCGCGCACGCGACTCGTGAAGCGCCCGAAGCCAGCGCGGCTCACCCCCATGCCCCTCGGCGCGTCGCGCGTCTCCACCGCCGGTGCGCTGAAGAGGACGCCTCCCTCACGGTCGAGCTGTCCGGCGAAGAGGTTGATCAAGTTGATCAACCACTGACACAGAGTCCCGAAGCGCTGCGTCGACAGGCCCATGCGACCGTAGAGCGCGGCTTTGGGCGTGTCGCGCAGGGCGTCTGCCACTTCGTCGGCCACGGACTGGGGCACGCCCGTGCGCGCAAAGAGGTCGAAGTCAGCGAGCTCCGCCAGAGCCGCCTGCAGCGTCGTGAGGCCGTCGACCGGCAGTCCCATGCGCGGCGGCTGCGCGCCCCGGGCGATCAGTCGACGCAGGATCGCGAGCAACAGCCAGCCGTCGCTCCCGGGCTTCACGAAATGGTGCACGTCGGCCAGGCGGGCGGTCTCGCTGTGCCGCGGATCGAAGACCCAGAGGCGCCCGCCTCGTTCGCGCAACGCGCGCATGCGCTTCGGAAAGCCCGGCGCGCCCATCAAGCTGCCCGCGGAGACGGCGGGGTTGGCGCCCATGATCACCAGTAGATCCGTGCGGTCCAGGTCGGGCACGGGCAGGAGCAGCGGATGGCCCCACATCTGCTGGGCCACCACCATGTGCGGCAGCTGGTCGACCGAGGTGGCGCTGAAGCGGTTCTGGGTGCCGAGCGCGCGCATCAGCGCCGGCCCGAAGGCCATGGCACCCAGGTTGTGGATGGTGGGATTGCCCAGGTAGATGGCGCGGCTGTTGGGCCCGTGTGCGACCCTGAGGGCGTCGAGCCGCTCGGCGGCCTCGTCCAGCGCCTCGTCCCAGGGCACCTGCTCGAAATCACGGCCTTTGCGCCGCAGAGGCCGCGCGATGCGGTCGGGATCGTCCTGCAGATCCACCAGCGCCCAGGCCTTGGGGCAGATGTGTCCCTGACTGCCAGGATCGAGCGGGTCGCCTCGAAGGTCCACGACCCGCTCGTCTTCGAGCGTGAGCCGGAGGCCACACATGGCCTCACATAGGGTGCAGGTGCGGAAGTGGATGCGCCTGGTGGAGCTCATGGGGCCTCAGCCTACTCAAACTGCGGGTCTTGTGCCCGCGGCTTGGCGGGCCCGCGAAGCTCGCGTCAGCAGCGCGCTTCCGACGCAACCCGCCTTGACAGAGGACCGGCCGCGGCTATGGTTGCCCGTCCCGCCCCCGAGCCGCGGATTTGGGTCCTCCATATGTCCTCAGCAGCAGCCCACGAGTTCACGATTGAGCTCGACGAAGTCGAAGAACAGCCGAAGGAATGGGCATTTCCCATTCCGCGCGCATGGCTTGCGACCGCACTCGAGGGCAGCGAACTCTCGGCCCCCGAGCTGGACTCGGTCGACGCCATCTTCGACGTGCGGCTCACCAGGCTGGGCGACGACGTCTTCGCCGAGACGCGAGTGCGCGCCTCCGTGGTCGCCGCATGCGCGCGCTGCCTCGAGGATGCGTCCCTCGAGATGGACATCCGAAGCCGCACCCTGCTCACCAAGGATCCCATCCCCGAGGATCTGGGCGAGGACGAGATCGGTCCCGACGCGCCCCTGCGCGAGGCCCTCTCGGGCGACAAGATCATCTTCGATTCCATGGTGCGAGAGCAGATCCTGCTCGAGTGCCCGATGAAGCCCCTCTGTGATCCCGAATGCCCCGGCATCGAAATTCCGGAGCATGTGCGGGGCCCGCGCGTATTGCATGCCGACGGATCCGGTCGCGAGGTCGATCCCCGTCTGTCCCCCCTGATGAATCTCCAGCAGAAGCTGGACACCCCTCTCATGGGTCAGCGGAAGCTGACCGAAGGTAAGGATTGAGCCATGGCTGTCCCGAAGCGCCGCAAGAGCCGCGCCCGACGCGATCAGCGTCGCGCACACCACGACAAGGTCGAGGCTCCGAACCTCGTTCCTTGCCCCACCTGCGGTGATGTGATGGTTCCTCATCGCGTCTGCCCGAGCTGCGGCCACTACAATGGCCGCAAGATCATCGATGGCGAGGACGAGACCCTCGCTTGAGCGTCTCGTGCTCGATCTGATTGATTGTGTTTGAGCTGAACGACAGGGTCGCCCTCGTGACCGGGGGCTCCCGCGGGATCGGTCGTGCATGCGCCGAGGCGCTCGCGGGCGCCGGTGCGTTCGTCGTGGTCAACTATCGCTCGGGCGAGGCCGCTGCGGCGGAGACCGTTGCGGCCATCGAGGCCGCCGGTGGCCACGCCGAGGCGATGGGCTTCGACGTCAGCGTGATGGAAGACGTCGCTCAGGCCGTCGATGCGATCGTCAAGCAGCACGGTCGCCTGGACATTCTCGTCAGCAATGCGGGAATCGCCATCGATCAATTGTTGCTTCGCGTGAAGCCAGAAGAGGTGGCTCGCACCTTCGCCACGAACGTCGAGGGCGCGATTTGGTGCGCCAAGGCGGCGATTCGCCCGATGATGCGCAAGCGCTGGGGCCGGATCATCCACCTCTCGAGCGTCGTGGGCGAGACGGGCAATCCCGGTCAGGCCGTATACGCCGCGTCGAAGGCCGCGTTGATCGGGTTGACCAAGACCTTGGCGCGTGAGTATGCGTCGCGCGGGGTCACGGTGAATGCCGTCGCACCAGGCTACATCGAGACCGACATGACCGACGCCCTGAACGAAGAAGTTCGTCAGGCCATCGTCGACCAGACACCCTTGGGACGCGTCGGGCGCCCCGAAGAAATTGCCGCGGCCGTGCTCTATCTGGCCAGTCAAGAGGCCGGTTATGTGACCGGTCAAGTGCTCCGTGTAAACGGGGGCATGTACATCTGACCCGCGCTCGCGGGTGACGGGCGACAAGGTCGCCCTTGGAGGAACGCAATGGATATTGCGGAAAAGGTCGCCGACATCATCTCGCAGCAGCTCGACGTCGATGGCGACGCGATCAAGCCGGAGGCTTCGTTCATCGATGACCTCGGGGCTGACTCGCTGGCCATCGTGGAGCTGGTCCTCGCTTTCGAGGAGCAGTTCGACATCGACATCCCCGACGAAGACACGGAGAAGATCCGCACCGTGGGTGATGCCGTGAGCTACATCTCGGAAAAGGCCGCGGGCTGAGTCCGTTCGTGCCGAGACCTAGAGTGGCTAGAACGGCCCCGCGTAGGGTCGTCATCACCGGCGTGGGGGCGGTCAGTCCCTGCGGCCTCGACGCCGCGTCGACTTGGGCCAATGTCCAAGCCGGGCGCAGTGGCGTAGGCAGAATCGAAGCCTTCGACACCGAAGACTTCGCGGTGAAGATCGCCGGAGAGTGCACGGGCTTCGATCCGCTGCGCTACGTGGAGAAGAAGCGCGTCCGCGAGGCCGCGCGCTTCATCCATCTCGCGTTGGCAGCGACCGAGGACGCCATCGCGGCGGCGAACTTCGCCCCCGAGGGCGAGGCGCTCGAGCGCGTGGGCACGTTCATCGGCGTCGGCTTCTGCGGCATCGAGTACTTCGAGGAGACCGCGCGAAAGCTGTTCGAGAAGGGCCCTCGACGCATCAGTCCCTACTTCATCCCCGCGACCATCTCGAACCTCGCTCCGGGGCAGGTCTCCATGCGCTGGGGCTTCAAGGGTCCGAGCTTCGCCACGGCGAGTGCTTGCTCTTCGGGCGCCCACGCCATCGGCGAGGCGACGGAGTGGATCCGGCGCGGCGGCATCGACGCGGCCGTGGCGGGCGGCGCAGAGGCGGCGGTCACCCCTCTGGGTGTCGGCGGCTTCGCGCAGATGCGCGCCCTGTCCACGCGCAACGACGCGCCACAGGAGGCCAGCCGGCCCTTCGACGCCGGACGCGACGGTTTCGTCGTCGGCGAGGGCGCGGGCATCGTGATCCTCGAGGAGCGCGAGCGAGCCATCGCTCGAGGCGCGACCATCCTGGGCGAGGTCCTGGGCTACGGCGCGTCGTCGGACGCTTATCACCTGACCCAACCCTCGCCCGGTGGCGAAGGCGCCCAACGCGCCATGCGCGCGGCGCTGGTCGACGCGGGCCTCCAGCCGGAGGACGTCAGCTACGTGAACGCTCACGGCACGTCCACGCCCACGGGCGACGTCCAAGAGCTTCAGGCCATGCGCGCGGTCTTCGGCGATCACGTGACGAAGGGTCTGCTCGTCTCGAGCACCAAGAGCGTCACCGGTCATCTCCTGGGCGCGGCGGGCGGACTCGAAGCGGCCATCTGTGCCCTCGCGCTCCGCGACGGAGTCGTCCCGCCGACCGTGAACCTGACGGATCCCGATCCGGCCAGCGAGGGCTTCGACCTCGTGCCCCACGGCGCGCGGGAGGCGAAGATCGAGGTCGCCATGACCAACTCCTTCGGCTTCGGCGGCACCAACGCCACCCTGGTCCTGGGTGGTCCGAGCTACGCCGAGCGTTCGTGATGAGCCGACGCGTCGCCGTCGGCGCCGATCATGCGGGCGTCGATCTGAAGGACGAGCTCGCGGCGCTGCTGCGTGAGCGTGGCTTCGACGTCGAGGACCGCGGCACATCGGGCCACGGCTCCGTCGACTATCCGGACTTCGCCCACGCCGTCTGTGCGGACGTGACGTCGGGGCATAGCGAGCTGGGGCTGCTCGTCTGCGGGACGGGCCTGGGTATGTCCATGGCCGCGAATCGCCATCTGGGCATCCGCGCGGCGCTCTGCGCCGAGCCCTTCAGCGCGCGCATGGCCCGCATGCACAACGACGCCAACGTTCTGTGCATGGGCGCGCGAGTGGTTGGTGCGGGCCTGGCCGAGGAGATCCTCTCCGTCTTCCTCGCCACCGCCTTCGAGGGCGGACGACACGCGCGCCGCGTGGCCAAGATCGAGCCCGCCAGCGACCCGACCGCGGATTGAGAGCGGCTTTGTGATCGTCGAGCAGGACGCCCGCTTCCGAGAGCAGCGCGAGCGCTTTCAGCTGCGCTTCAACTGCGAGGATTGCGTGCTCTTCGATCCGGCGCGTGGCTGCGCCCACGGCTACCCCACGGTCAAGCATCACGCCGCGCGCTACGACGATCCCGAAGCCCCGCTGCTCTTCTGCAAGGACTTCGATCTGGTCTGACCTGGCGCGGGGATCGCCCACACGTCCGCCCGCGCGCCGATCGAGTTCGACGCTCGCGTGCATCGCTCGATCGCCTTCCTTGCGCATCTTTGGCAAGATGCCGAGATGGTCCTGCTCCGGCGCTCTCATCGGCTGGCTACGCCGTTGCTGCTCTGTCTGGCGTTGCTGACCGCCTGCGAGGACGAGCCGCCGCCCCTGGTGTTGCCGCCCGTCGTCCCGATCGTGCGTCCGCCGCTGCTCTCGCCGCGGCCCATCGCCACCGCGAGTGCCTTCGATCTCGTGGCTCTCGAGGGCGGCGCCGGGCTGATCTTCTCGCCGGCTTCGAGCGACGGAGGGGGCGTGCGTCTCGCGGTCATGGACGCGCTCGGCAGCCATCGCGGTCAGGACCCGGAGCTCTTCGCGTCGCAGCGCCCGGCGGGGTTCGAGGGGCCCTTCGTGCCAGTCGACGCCGTGGAGGTGGAAGCGGCGGCCGGGGGAGGGCGTCTGGCCGTGGTCTGGGTCGCCAGAAACAACGGTGTCTTCTCGGCGGTCGCCGCGGTCGGTGACGCGACGGGGTCTGCGTTCGGTCCCGTGACGACCTTGGGCCCGACCCCCCTGCGAACGGTGGGCGGCAGAGGGCAGGTCGGGGTCGCCGTGTCCGAGGCAGGCGTCTCCGAGGTGCGCTGGAGAGCGCCCGACGGCCGCTGTGACGAGGGCTCGCGCGCGCGCTGCGCTCTGGTGCGCGGGGCTCGACTCGGCGGCGACGCGACCGGTCGCGAGGATCTGCCGCGGGCTCTGCCCGACTCGTGCACCTTCCCCATCGCGGGCGCGACCTACGCCCAGGGCGTCTGGTACTTCGGTGTCTGTGACCGGACCGGCGGCCAACCCGCGACCACCGTGCTGGGCGTGGACTTCGCGCTCAGCTACGCCCAGTCCCAGCGCATCCTGGAGGGCTGTGAGCCCATGGGCCTGATGGCCGCGGCCGACGCGGCGCTGGCCGTGGGTCGCTGTGGCGCCGCCCGTCGACTGGTGCGGATTCGCGAGGCCGGGCGCGTGCTCGAGGTCGTCGGCGACTTCACCCCCGAGGTCGATTGCACTGGGGCCCATCCCGTCCTGCACGCGGGCGCCTTCACCATGGCCCTCGGCGGCAGCGTGGCCCATCTGGAGGCGCTCTTGCCCGACGCGATTGCGCCTCGAGGGGCCAGGGCCCTATGGACGGGACGCGCTCTCTTGGTGGCCACACCCATCGGCCGCGAGGTCTCCATGCACCGCTACCAATGCGAACATGGGGAGCTGTCGCCGACGAGTGGCCCATGATTTCTGACGTGCAACCATCCTCCCGCGGAGGGCAGGCATGAAGATCCTCGACCATCTCCCCTCCCGGGTCTCCATCTACGAAGTCTCGCCTCGCGATGGCCTTCAGAACGAGGCCGCGCAGGTCGCGACCCACTCCAAGGTTCGCCTGATCGAGGCGCTGGTGCGTTCGGGTCTGAAGCGCATCGAGATCACGAGCTTCGTGTCGCCCAAGTGGGTGCCCCAGATGGCCGACGCCGATCAGGTCGCGCACATGGCGGAGGCGCCCGAAGGCGTCACCTTCAGCGCGCTGGTGCCCAACGGCACGGGCCTCGTGCGTGCGCAGAAGGCCGGGTTGGGCGAAGTGGCGGTCTTCTTGAGCGCCAGCCAGACGCACAACCTCAAGAACGTGAACAAGACCATCGAGCAGACGCTGACGGCCTTCGATCGTGTGATCGAGCCGGCGGTGGCGGCGGGCGATCGCGTGCGGGGCTACGTCTCGACCGTCTGGGGCTGTCCCTATGAGGGTGATGTGGCCGTGGCGGACTCGCTGCGCCTGGCCAAGACGCTCCTGGCTCGCGGCTGCTACCAGGTCTCCCTGGGCGACACCATCGGCGTCGGTACCCCGCTGCAGACTCGGCGCATCCTCGACGCCATGCTGGCCGAGATCCCGCCCGAGCGCATCGCGCTTCATCTGCACGATACACGCGGCACGGCCCTGGCGAATGTGCTGGTGGGCCTGAGCATGGGCATCACCACCTTCGACGCGGCCGTCGGAGGTCTCGGTGGCTGTCCCTACGCGCCCGGCGCGGCCGGCAATCTGGCCACCGAGGACCTCGTCTACTGCCTGGACGGAATGGGCATCGAGACGGGCGTCGACCTCGAACAGCTGTGGCAAGCCGGACAGGTCGCCGAGGCTCTGGTGGGCAGGAAGCTGCCGGGCAAGGTCCACACCGCCGGCGTGCGCTCGCTCACCCATTAGGGCGCTCCGCGTCGCCCTCGCGGCCCCGGCTAGGGCCGTGCATCCGAAAGTGCATGGTTGGACTGGAAGATGCGTGGGTCGCGTGGAATCATGCGCGCATGCTCCACGTAGCCCTCCTTTGGGCGACCCCTTTCTTCGGCCTCTCCCTCCATGTCGACCCGGCATTCGCGGACATGACCTTGCCTCCGTTGCAGGTCGAATCCGCGGAGCAGCTCGACTTGCTCGAGCCCTCCGATGACGGCACGACCCAGCCCGCCGCAGCGACCCCCGCGCCGACCGAGACAGCGACCCCCGCGCCCGCGGAGCCGTCCTACGGCGAGCGGATGTCGCGACGTCAGAGCGTGGCGAGCGTGCACAAGATCATGGGCATCACGACCTTCGCGGCCATGGGCGCCACCTTGGCCCTCGGAGCCATCCAGTATCGCAACCTCTATGGAGCCTGGGACAATCGCGGGGGCAATCCCTGCGCGCGTGGCACGGCCACCTTCGGACAAGGCCAATGCTCGGGCGTGCCTTGGCTGCACCTGATCTCCGGTGTGACCACCTTCGCGCTGTACACGACGACCTTCAGCCTCGCGGTGGCGATGCCCGATCCCGGTGGGCTCGACGAAGGCAACGGCGTGTTCGCGCGACGCCTCAGGCTGCACAAGGCGCTGCGCTGGGTGCACCTCATCGGCATGGTCGCGCAGATGGCTCTCGGCGTCGTCATCGCCAACGGGCCTCGCTTCGGCATGGACCGCGCCAACCACTACGACGCCCTGCGTGCGCTCTCGACCGCGCACCTCGCGGCGGGAGTCGTCACCTTCGCGGCCCTCGGCTGGTCGGGCTATTTGATGGCCTTCTAGGGCTGCGGGGGGCGATCGTTCAAGTCTTCCCTTGATCGCCCCAGGCGCGCGCCGGTACCATCGCTCGGCCCGGTCATGGGCGCGCCCTAGACTTCGTAATTCTTGTCTTTTTCCGGTCATTTACGTCCGGCAAAACGGCTCGATCCGAGCGCGCTCGCTCGCCCCGCCGTGGGTCCCGGGACGGCAGGTGCAACGATGGCGTCACTGACGGTCTCCCACTACCTTGGCATGCTGCAGCGCGATCCGCTCGATCGCGCCGCATTCGATGGGCTATCCGAGGCAATCCAGAGCGGCGATGCCGAGCGCACGGGTGAATCCCCGCTGCGTTTGCTCGAGGCCGCGCGCGCCAAGCACGAACGTCGTGGCGAGGCCCAGGCGGTCGCCTGGCTGATCGAACTCCAACAAGCGATAAGTCACGACGATCCCGACTTCCGCTTCGCGCTGCTCAAAGAGCTCGGGCGCTTGCGTCGGGAAGAGCTGCTGGAGCCCGAAGCGGCGACCGAAGCCTACCGAATGGCGCTCGAGGTGCGTCCGGGGGACGCGGGCGTGGAGCAGGCGCTCGAGGAGCTCGAGCAGATGTCCGAGCGCTGGCGACAGATCGCCGATCGCTTCGTGGAGGAGGCCCAGGATGCCTCGGACGCCACCGTCCGCACCTCGTTCCTGGTGCGCGCCGGCTGCCTCGTCTGGGAGTATCGCGCCAAGGGCAAGGCGCGCGAGGCCGACAAGCTCTTTCGCGACGCGCTTCGCTCCGATCCGGGGGACGTGCGCGCGGCGCGCCTCTACTGCGTGACGCTGCGCGCTCGCGACAAGGCCAAGGACGAGGCCGGAGTGCTCAGCCAGACGGCGGACGCGGCGCGAGGTCGCGACGACAAGCTCAACCTCTACCTGGCGGCGGCGCGCCTCTACAGCAGGAAGCTCGAACAACCCGACAACGCAGCCCAAGCCTATCGCCGCGTGCTGGAGTTCGCGCCGGGCCACGACGAAGCGATGAGCTTCTTGGTCGCGCACTACACGGAGGCGGAGGACTGGGACAGCCTGGTCGGTCTGTACGAGGACGCGCTGCGCTCACGCCAGAAGTTGGAGCAGGAGCGCGGCATCCTGCTTCAGCTCGGCATGGTCCATTGGCGCATCCGGCAGCAGCCCGACGCCGCCGAGCCGTACTTCGGCAGGCTGCGCAAGATCGATCCCGGCAACGCCGGCATGCTCGCGTTCTACCGCGAGTACCTGTCCACGGACGATCAGCGCCCGCGGCTGTTGACCATCCTGGCCGACGCCCAGCGCGCCGCAGGCGGGGCCGACGAGAAGTTGACCTTGGCTATCGAGCTCGCGCGTCAAGCGTCAGAGACCGACGCCACCGTCGAGCGCGCCATCGACG
>JAACVI010000089.1 GCA_009992505.1 Myxococcales bacterium | reverse complement strand
GCTGGCCTCCGCGTCCGGCGCTCCGCTGGCCTCCGCGTGCGTCTCGGGTAGGATTGGGTCCGTGGACGTATTTCGCTTCGCTCTTGGATCGGGCCTCGCGCTGGGGCTCGTTCTCGGTTCCGCCTGCAGTGGCGGGGATCGCGCGCCTGGCGAGCAGGCCGCCGCGACCGCGGTGGCGGCAACCGAGGGCGAGGTAGTCACGCCGCCCTTCGCCGTCACGGGCAACTGCGACG
Source organism: Myxococcales bacterium (assembly GCA_009992505.1). GTDB lineage: Bacteria > Myxococcota_A > Polyangia > Polyangiales > Houyiibacteriaceae > JAADHO01. Next base: position 16,661 of record JAACVI010000089.1, on the reverse strand, counting down.
GGCTCTTCCTCTACTACATCGACGAGCAGGGCGTTCACGCCGTGGAGCATCGCGCGGACGTGCCCGAGGCCCGCCGCGACCGCGTGCGCGTGGAGTCGCCCCGGCTCGCGCCCGAGGATCGCCTCGACGAGGACTCGGTCTACATCGCGGACCTGCGGCAACCCGGCGCGGATGGGAAGTACGTCGTGCGCAGCGTGCCCCGCGACAGCTTCGACGCCTGGGTCGATCAGGCGACGGGTCACGACGACGATCAGGTCGTCGCCGCGGGCGATCCCGTGATCATCTACGGCGCGTCCTGGTGTGGCGCCTGTCACTCCCTCGAGGCCTACCTCGACTCGATCGGCGTGGCCCACGTCGACAAGGACATCGAGCGCGACGCCGGAGCGCGTGAGGAGATGCAGCGGAAGGCGCGCGCGGCGGGCGTGAACCCGAGCGGTATCCCCGTCGTGGACATCGACGGCACGATCCTCGAGGGCTTCGATCGCGCTCGCGTGGACCAACTCCTCGCCCGTCGACAGCCGACCGCTCCGACGGCGCCCGCGCCCCCCGCGCCGACGACGCCCACGCCCGCTCCGGGCACCATTCCCATCTGACGTGGTCGACAGCCAAGTCTTCGCGGGTTAAGCACGCGCCCCCATGGCTGGCCTGAACCCCGCGCAGCGCGCCGCCGTCGAACACGGCGAAGGACCGATGCTCGTGCTCGCTGGAGCCGGCAGCGGCAAGACGCGCGTCATCACCGAGCGCATCGCGCGTCTCGTGCGCGCGGGCGTGCGTCCCGATCGCCTGCTCGGCGTCACCTTCACCAACAAGGCCGCGGCCGAGATGGTCGAGCGCCTCGCGCCCATGGTCGGCGTGGACGTGGCGCAGCAGCTCTGGCTCAGCACGTTCCACAGCTTCGGCGTGCGCTTCCTGCGCGAGGAGTCTGCGGCCCTCGGCTACGGCTCGCGCTACGTGATCTTCGATCAGGGCGACGCCATGGGGCTGCTGCGCGAGATCCTGCGGCGCGAGGTCGGCGCCGATCTGAAGCTCGACACCTCGGCCATCCTGACGCGCATCTCGCTGTACAAGAACGCCTTCCTCGCGCCCGAGGACGTACCCGAGAGCGACTTCGAGTACGACGCCATCGCGCGCGAAGCCTACCCGCACTACCAGGACGCGCTGCGCAGCATGCACGCCGTCGACTTCGACGATCTGGTCAGCGAGCCCGTGCGCGTGCTGCGTCGTGACGCCGCCATCCGCACGCGCTGGAGCGCTCGCTTCGAGCACCTCTTGGTCGACGAGTTCCAGGACACGAACAAGAGCCAGCTCGAGCTCGTGCGCTTGTTGACCAACGACGCCCGCAACGTGTGCGTGGTCGGCGACGACGACCAGAGCATCTACTCCTGGCGTGGCGCCGAGGTGGGCAACATTCTCGACTTCGAGCGCTATTACCCCGGCGCCAAGATCGTGAAGCTCGAGGAGAACTACCGCTCCCACCGCCAGATCCTCGACGTCGCCAACGCCGCGATCGCCCAGAGCCGCGGGAAGCGTCACGGCAAGACGTTGCGGGCCGTGCGCGGAGACGGAGAGCCCGTATGCCTCGCCCGCGTGCCAGACGCGGAGGCGCAGGCGAAGCTGGTCGTGCGCGAGATCCGTCGCTTGCTGAAGGACGGCGCACGCCGCGGCGACATGGCCGTGCTCTATCGCTCCAACCTCACGGCGCGCGTGCTCGAGGAAGAGCTGCGCGTCGGCGACATCCCCTATCGCGTGTACGGCGGTAGTCAGGTCTTCGACAAGAAGGAGGTCAAGGACGCCATCGCCTACCTGCGCGCGGTCGTGAACCCACGCGACGAACTCTCGCTGCGGCGCATCGTGAACTACCCGGCGCGCGGTGTGGGCTCGACCAGCATCAAGCGCATCGGCGAGTTCGCACGAGAGCGACGCATCCCCTTCGGCGAGGCCATCACGCGCGCGAGCGAGATCGAGGGCGTGGCCCAGTCGGCGCTGCGTGGGCTGCATCAACTCGGCGAAGCGCTCGCGGACGCACGTCGACAGCTCGAGGGCGGTGCGGGGCCCTCCGACGTGGCCACGCGGCTCTTTCAGAGCGCGGGTCTCGTCGCCGAGCTCGGGGCCGAGGCCGGACCCGTCGGCCAGCGTCGCCTGGCAAACCTCGATTTCCTGGGGCGCAGCCTGAAGCGCTTCGAGGAGCGGCAGCGCTCGACCTCCCTGGCCACCTTCCTGACGCAGATCTCCATCGACAGCCCCACGGAGGAGATCGAGGCCGGCGATCGCGTCACGCTCTCGTCCCTGCACTCGAGCAAGGGCCTCGAGTTCGGCACCGTCTTCTTCCTGGGCCTGGTCGAGGGTCAGCTGCCCCACAGCCGCAGTCTCGATCCCAAGGTCACGGAGGCGCTGCCGACGGACGTGGAGGAAGAGCGCCGTCTCTTCTACGTCGGCGTGACGCGCGCGCGAGACAGGCTCTATCTGGTCGTGCCGGCGCAGCGCACCACCCGTGGTCGCGTCGTGCCCTTGGTGCCGAGCCGCTTCCTCGAGGGCATGCCCCAGGACGCCTACGTGGAGTACCGCCACGAGGGCGAGGAGGCGATGAGTCACGACGAGGTCGCGGCCATGACCGAGGCCTTGCTCGCGCGCCTCTCGGGCGGGTCCTGATTTGGCCCATGAACGGGCTTGTGGCTTCGACGCTCGCACATCTCGGGAGGGTCTGGCATGGTGCCCAGGTGGAGCCCACAGCAGTTCGTGGGGGAGGCATCCGCGCAAAGGGATCCAACTTCGTTGGATTCCGTGAAGCCATCCGCACCGTCTTCGGCGAGGACACCTGGCAGCGCGTGCTCGACGCCGCGGGCGACGAAGGGCGCGAGCTCTTCCGGGACGGACGGCTGAAGGCGGGGAGCTGGTATCCCGTCGCGCCCTACCGCGCGCTCCACACTGCGGCGGCCGAGACGCTGCCGACGGAGCCCGATCTCGCGCGCCGCATCGGCCACGCGGCCATGACCTCGGATCTCTCGGGCATCTACCGCGTGCTCTGCTACTTCCTCTCGCCGCACAGCCTGATCGCCCGCGCCGCGCCCATCTTCGGCACCTACTGGGAAGGCGCCCAGCTCACCATCCAGCGCATCTCACGCTCCCACGCGCGCGTGGATCTGGCGGGCTGCGAGGGCTTCGATCAGCGCATCTGGTCCGACATCTTCGGCGGCATCACCGCGAGCCTGGAGCTTAGCGGCGCCCTCGACGTCGTCGTCGACGTGCTCGACGGCTGTGGGGAAGACAGCTTCTGTCGCATCGACGTGAGCTGGCAGAATCCCGGCTGACCCCAGCGGCGGCGAGCCTGCGCGCCCACACGCGCGCGCCGAAATAGTCTCGCACTTCGGGCGTTGACGAGGCCGCCAGCGCCGACTACCCCCCCGCAGCACGTCATGATCGTCACCGAACACGTCTTCAAGCAATATGGAGATCGCGAGGTCATCCGCGATCTCGACCTCTCGATCGAGAAGGGCGAGTGCGTGGGCCTGCTGGGCGAGAACGGCGCCGGCAAGACGACGACCCTGCGCATGCTCGCCTGCCTGCTCCTGCCCAGCGCGGGGACGATCCGCATCAACGGCGTCGACGTGGAGGAGCACCCGGAGCAAGTGCGCGCCCAGCTCGGCTACCTGCCCGACACACCGCCGCTGTACGACGAGATGGGCGTGGCCGAGTACCTGCGCTTCGCCGGACGCCTGCGAGGCATGGACAGCGCGCGCGTGAAGAAGCGCCTGCCCGAGGTGCTCGATCAGACCGGCCTCGAGGGCGTGGCCGAGCAGCGCATCCAGACGCTCTCCCACGGCTATCGCCAGCGCGTGGGCATCGCCCAGGCCGTGATCCATGAGCCCGCGATCTTGATCCTCGACGAGCCGATCAACGGCCTCGACCCGGTCCAGATCGTGGAGATGCGCGAGATGATTCGGCGTCTGCGCGGTGCGCACACCATCCTGCTCAGCACGCACATCCTCACGGAGATCGAGCAGACCTGCGATCGCATCTTCATGCTGCACGACGGCCGCATCGCCGCCGAGGGCACGGAGCAGGAGCTGTCCAAGCGACTCGGCGGTCTCGGCTTCGTGCGCGTCGAAGTGGGCGGCGGTGAAGCCTCCCGCGCGTCGGCGCTGCGCCTGGCCAAGGAGCTCGGCTTCACGCTCCACCCCTTCACGGAGAAGAACGCCCGCGTGCTCGATCTGGAAGGGGACACGGCGCTGCATCCGAAGCTCGCGCGTCGTCTGATCGAGGAGGGCCTCGAGCTCGTGCGGCTCGAACCCAGGAGCTCGGATCTGGAGGAGATCTTCATCCAGGTCAGCCGTGGCGACTCCAAGCCCGAGGAGAAGTCCGCGTCGAGCACGCCCGTGCAGCCCGAGCCCGCGACCGAGGCCAGACCATGAGCGCCGCGTCTCCCGCGTCCGCCGCGCCTCCCGCGTCCGCCGCGTCTCCCGCGTCCGCCGCGCCTCCCGCGTCCGCCGCGCCTCCCGCGTCCGCCGCGCCTCCCGCGCTGCGCACCTCTGCTCTGCGCAGCTGCGCCCTGGTGTTCTGGCGTGATCTGCGCGCCTATTTTCGCACGCCCAGCGGCTACCTGATCTGGGCCATCTCGCTGCTCATCGACGCCCTGCTCTTCAACGCCGTGGCCATCGGCGAGGGGCGTCGCCTCTCGACCGACGTGCTCCAGATCTACCTCTTCAACGCCGCCTTCGTGGTCGAGGCCGCGGCCGTCGTGCTCTCCATGCGTCTGTTGGCCGAGGAGCGCGCCACCGGCGCACAGCTCCTGCTCTTCACCTCGCCGCTGAACGAGGCGTCGATCGTGATCGGGCGCTTTTTGGCGGCCTTCACTCTGCTGGCGGTGATCACGCTCTCGAGCCTCTACCTGCCCATGCTCATCTTCGTGCACGGCAAGGTCTCCTTCGGTCACATCGCCGCGGGCTATCTGGGCATGTTGCTGGTCGCCGCGAGCGTGCTCTCCATCGGCATGTTCGTCTCCGCGCTCTCGCCGCGACCCTTCGTGGCCGTGCTCGGCACCGCCGCCCTCGTCGGCTCCATGGAGCTCTGCTACTTCGTCGGACAGATCACCCAGGGCAGCACGGGCAGCTTCGTCGCCAGCCTCGCGCCGGTCTGGCAGCACTACCAGAGCTTCCGCCGTGGTTTGCTCGACCTGGGCGATCTCGCCTTCTTCCTCACGCTGACCTACCTCGGCCTGCTCGCTTCCATGCGCGTGCTGGCGGGAGCGCGTCGACGATGAGTCGCCGCAGCCTCGTGTCGCTCGGTCTGGCCTTCGCTGGTTTGTGCGCGCTGCTGATCGGAGAGCGCGTGGTGGGCGAGGGTTGGGGCCGCAACCTGGCGGATCTGCTGGGCGTGGTCGCGCTCTTGGCCGCGCCCGCGTGGCGCCTCGCGGGTGACGAACTGCGAGGTGAAGCTGCGCCCGGTGCGCGCCTCGTGCTGCTCCTCGCCTACCTCTCGCTCCTGCTCGGGCCCCTCGTCTACGCGCTCACGGAGAGCTCCGTGCGGGCCGCCGCGCCAGGGCTGCTCGGGGAGCATGGCGCCCTCGGTTCGGACTCGGTGCAGGCCGCCCTCGGCGTCGCCTGGCCCGCGTGTCTGGTGATCGCCGTGACCAGCCTGGCGTTCCTCGAGGCGGCGCTCTCGACCTTGCGCTCGCTCGACCTGGGCGGTCGACGTCGACTGAATCGCGCCCTGGCCTCGGGCCTCTCCCTGGCTTTCGCCGTCGTCTTCGTCGTTAGCCTCGACTACTCGGCTTCGGCGCGCGGCTCCCAATGGGATCTCTCGTATCGCAAGACCACGGTGCCCAGCCAGGGCACGCTGCGCATGGCCGCCGCCGTGACCGAGGACACGCGCATCGTGCTCTTCTACCCACGCGTGAACCCCGTGCTCGGGCGCATCGAGCCCTACTTCCGCCGCGTCGCCGCGAGCTCGCCACACCTCACGTTGCAGATCGTGGATCACGCTCTGGCGCCCGAGCTCGCGCGTCGCCATCGCATCCAGGGCAACGGCTACGTCGCGGTCATTCGTGGCGACGGCGACACCGCGCAAGGCGAGAACTTCGAGGTCGGCCTGGAGCTCGACACTGCGCGCGGTCATCTGCGCACCCTCGACGGGAGCTTCCAGCAGACCTTCTCGCGCCTGCTCCATCGACGCCGCGAGCTCTCCTTCACCACCGGGCACAGCGAGCACACGGCCGCAGGCCAACCCGGCGACGAAGTGGGCGCGCGCACGGGCGAACTCACCGCCGCGCTGAGGCGAAGCAACCTCGCCGTGGGTCACCTGGGCATGGCGCAGGGACTCGCCCACGACGTCCCGGCCGACACCCCCGCCGTGGTCGTGCTCGGGCCGCGCAGCCCGTTCTTGCCCGACGAGGTCGACTCGCTTCTGCGCTACGTGCACGGCGGCGGCCGGCTCGTGGTCTTCGTCGATCCAGACGCCGACTCGGGGCTTCGACCCCTGCTCGCCGGCTTGGGCCTGACGCTCAGCGAGGGCGTGCTCTGCTCGGCGTCGGAGCACCTCCAGCGCACGCACACCAAGGCCGATCGCGCGCTCACCTACACCAGCCTGTACAGCGCCCATCCCACGGTGACGCTGGTCAACCGCCACCAGAGCGAGCTCGCGACCGTCTTCGTCGGCGCAGGCGATCTGGAGCAGAGCGCGGAGACGCCCGACGGCGTGCGCGTGACCTTCCCCGTGCACTTCGGTCCCCACGTCTGGCTCGACGTCGACGGAGACTTCGAGAAGGGCGAGCGCGAGGTCGAGGTCGAGGCGCGTCCCATGGCCGCCGTCACGGTCGCGAACGCTAGCGGCGAAGAGGGCCGCGCCGTGGTGATCGCCGACGGTGACTTCACCAACGACGACGTGATCCGAAATCCGGGCAACGGGCTCGTGCTCTCGGACGTCATGCAGTGGATGCTCGGAGAAGAGCAGGTCGTCGCCGACACCTCCAGCGAGGAGGACGTGCCCATCGAGCACACGTCGCGCGAGGACGCCGTGTGGTTCTACGCCACCAGCTTCGGGCTGCCGCTGCCGATCCTCGCCTTCGGCATCTGGGTCGCCGTCGGTCGTCGGCGACGCCCGCAGAAGGAGCCCAAGCCGAGCGAGAAGGGCGAGGACCCGCCGACGCCTACGGAGGAGCCCGAGCCTGACGAGTCTGACCCCGACGAGTCCGACGACGAGTCGGCCGACGCGGACGACGACGAGCAGGAGTCCCCATGAAGCGTGTCGTCTTTCACGGCGTCCTGGCGCTCCTGGGTCTCGGCCTGGCGTGGCAAGCGTCCCGCCCCACCGAGGAGAGCAGCGCGGCCCCCGGAGAGCGCCTCTTCGCGTGTGCGCCCGACCACGTCACGCGCCTGGAGTGGCATCCGCCGCACGAGAGCGTCGAGATCGTCCCCGCCAGCGGCGAAGGCGCGACCGGCTACCGCGTCACGCACACGACCGAGCCGCCCGAGGGCGAGCGCGTGGTGAAGCACTTCCGCGGTCTGACGGCGGTGACGGAGCTGCTCGGCCAGCTCGCGCCGCTCGGGGCCACGCGTGATCTCGGCGACGTTGCGGACACGCAGCTCGGCGAGCTCGGCCTGGACCACGAGGCGGCGCAGCTCACCCTCACCTGCGGCGCGCGGACGCAGGTCTTCGCCGTGGGCAAGAGCGCCTACGGCAGTGGCATGCGCTACCTGCGGCGCGCCGAGGGAGGTCACGTCTACCTGGTGTCGGCGGATCCCTTCCGCGCCCTGGGTATGGCCGATGGGCGCCTGATGCAGCGCGATCTCCACGGCTTCGAGAGCACGGAGGTCGCCAAGGTGGACGTCACGGCCTACGGCCAAGCGCGCACCTTGCTGCAGCGCGGTCGCCAGAACCCACGCATGGCGAGCTGGGTCGCGAACGACGACGCGGGGCACGTGAACGAGCTCTTCGGCAACTGGCTGCGCGACGTCGATCGCCTGCGCGCCGAGCGCTACCTGGACGAGGGCGTCGAGCCTGGCGCGGAACCACGCGCGGCCACGCCGAGCACACCTCAGCCCATCGCGCGCCTGCGCTACGTCGACGCCGAGGGCCACGAGCTCGGCCACATGGAGCTCGTCCTGGTGGAGGGCACACCCGAACACTTCTTCGCCCGCTCCGAGGCCACGGGCACCTGGGTCGAGGTGCCCGCGTCGGTCGGCGTGAGCGTGGCCCGCGACGCCGCCACCGTGGTCGGCTCCTCCGCCGCGCCCACACCGCCGTCCGCAGCGACGGCGACGCCCACGGAGTGATTCCGTTCGGCCCTGCCGATTCTTCGGAACCTCTGCGCCTCGGATGTGTCCTTCCCTCGTGATCACAGTGCACGAGGCGAGGCGACTGCTCGGCGTTCCCGTCGGAGCGAGCAAATTCGAGCTACGGGCGGGCTTTCGGCGGCGCGTGCTCGCCACCCACCCCGACCGGAACCCGAACGACCCTCACGCAACTCGCCGGCTGATGCGCGTCATCGCCGCCTACGAGCTTCTGCGCTCGGGTCCGCCGGTGCCCCGGGCGCCGACTCCTGCGGCTACGCCCCAGCCCGTCGTCACCCCGCGCGGGCGCTACTGCTGTCCGCGCTGTCACGACAGCTTCGAGCTGCACGGCGCCTGCGTTCGCTGCGAGCTTCCGCTTTGGGACTCCGCCAGCGGCCATGACGCGCCGCCCGTCCCAGCCGAGCCCGCCGTGGATCGCCTGATCGAGCGCCTCGAGCGCAGGCCCATTCGGCAACAGCCGCGCATCGATCCCGCCCGCGCCCCCTTCTACGCCAGCGCCGGCCTCGTGCTCGGTGGCCTGTCGATCGCGGCCCTGGGCCCCATCTCCGCCGGCCTGGCGATCACCAGCTACGGCTTCGCCCTCGCCGCGCTGGCCGTCTTCGGGGGCGCTCGGCTCCAGAGCCTGCAAGCGCGCTTCGAGTAGCCAGCCGGCTCGAGCCGGTTTACGAAGCCTCGGTGTCCAAAGTCGACATCGACGCCCTCGACCCCGAGGCGAAAGCCGCGCTGCTGAAGCGCCTGGATCAGGGCTTCGCCAAGACCGTGCCGCACAACCTCGCCCTCGGCCTGCGCATCGTCGACCTCGACGCCACGGGCTGCGTCGCCGAGCTGCCCTACGACGCGAAGCTCGTGGGCAACCCCGACACGGGCGTGCTGCACGGAGGCGCCATCACGGCCCTGATCGACGCCACCTGCGGCGCGGCCATCTTCCTCGCCATGGGCGAGCCCGTGCGCATCGCCACTTTGGATCTGCGCATCGACTACCTGAAGCCGGCCACGCCCGGGCGCGCCGTGCGCTGCCACGCCGTCTGCTACAAGCGCACGCGCTCCGTGGCCTTCGCCCGCGCCACGGCCGACGTGGGCGACGCGAACGATCCCATCGCCTCCGCCACGGGCAGCTTCATGATCTTCGCCGGTCAGACGATCAAGATGGACGTCCTCAGTCCGGTCGAGGAGGGCGAGTCGTGAGCGACGTGCACGATTTCATGCCGCTCCTGCAGCGCGCGCGCGCGTCCGGCGATCTCGAGGAGCTGGTCCGCGTCGTGCCCTATTCGAGCTTCCTCGGCCTCGAGATGCACGTGGAGGGCGACCGGCTAGTGGGCACGCTGCCCTTCTTGGAATCGAACATCGGCAACTACTCCATCCCGGCGCTGCACGGCGGCGCCACCGGCGCCTTCCTCGAATCCGTGGCTGTGTTCGAGCTGCTCTACCGCAGCGACACGGCGACCTTGCCCAAGGTCATCAACATCAGCATCGAGTATCTGAGGACGGCGCGCGCCAAGGACATGTTCTCGCGCGCCGAGCTGATCCAGCGCAGCCGCCGCGTGGCCACCGTGCGCGCGGTAGCGTTTCAGGACGACGAGGCGCACCCCGTGGCCGCTGCCACCGTGCACCTGCTCTTGGTGTCGCCTGAGGAGCTGCACCGTGACTGAGCCCGCGGCCGCCGCGCCCATCGCCATAGCCCCGCTGGCTCTCCAAGGTCTGAGCTCGACCGCCTTCGCCGCGTTGTGCAAGGCGCGCGGCTTCCGAGGCGCCGGCGCGGCCCGCGACGTCTATCGCGGCGCCATGCTCGAGGGCGTCTTCGATCCCGAGCGCGTCGGACTCGGTCCCGAGGCTTGCCGCGCCTATCGCGAGCAGTTCGATCTTCCGCTGCCAGAGATCGTGCATGTGCTCGAGTCCGACGGAAAGCGCGGGCGCACCAGCAAGCTCTCGCTGCGCCTCGCGGATGGCCTCGAGATCGAGTGCGTGCGCATCCCCATGGGGCGCGAGCGCTTCTCCCTCTGCGTATCCACCCAGGTCGGATGCAAGATGGGCTGCACCTTCTGCGAGACCGGGCGGATGGGCCTGTTGCGTCAGCTCAGCGCCACCGAGATCGTGTCGCAGCTCCTGGTCGTGCGTCACCGCCTCGGGCTCAGCGTGAAGAACGTGGTCTTCATGGGCATGGGCGAGCCCCTCGACAACGTCGACGGATTGCTGGGCGCGCTCGCGGTGCTGAACGATCCGGGCGGCCTCGCCATCAACCAGGAGCACCTGACCGTGTGCACCGTCGGGCGCGTGGACGGCATCGGGCGGCTGGGCGACGCCGGTTACAAACGCCTCAACCTCTCCATCAGCCTGAACGCGGCCAACGACACGCTGCGCAGCCAGCTCATGCCCGTGAACCGCCGCACGCCCCTGGCCGACCTGCACGACGCGCTCGTCGCCTATCGCCCGCGCCGCAACTTCGCCCTCGGTGTGCACTACTGCCTGATGCCCGGCCTGAACGACGCACGCGAAGACGCCCGCGATGTCGCGCGCTTCTGCGACGGACTCGGCCGCGTGCTGGTGCAGCTCATCCCCTACAACCCCGGCAACGCGCCGTTGACGCGCGCCCCCGAGGAAGAAGAGATCGAGCGCTTCATCGGCTGGCTGCGCGAAGACGGACTGCCCGTGCGTCGCCGCATCACCAAGGGCCGCGACGTCATGGCCGCCTGCGGTCAGCTCGGCAACGTCGAGCTGCGCCGATCGCGCTAGTGTCCGGCGGAAAATAAACTGATCGCCTTCCTGCGTCGAGGCGCCCCGCGTAGAAGGCGCGAGGAGCGAGCATACCGGGGGTATGTGAGCGACGAGCAACGAAGAGCGGGGATGGATCGGCGCAGGAAGGCCAGTTTATTTCCCGGCGGACACCTAGCTCTGGCTCTGGGTCTTGCCCGCGGGGTCGCGCTTGGCCTTGCCGCGGTAGCGCACGCGTACGGGTGTGCCTTCGAAGCCGAAGCGCTCGCGGATCTGGTTCACCACGTAGCGCTGGTAGCTGAAGTGGACGCCGTCCTCGTGGTTGGTCGAGACGACGAAGGTGGGCGGGCGCGATTGCGCCTGGGTGATGTAGTAGAGGCGCACGGGGCGGTGGTTCATGCTGGGAGGCGGATGCTTCTCGAGCACCTCCTCGAAGAAGCGGTTCGCTTCACCGGTGGTCACGCGTCGCCGATGTTCGACCACGGCGCGTGAGGCCGCCTCGATCAACTTGCCCACGCCTCGGCCCGTCTTGGCGCTGAGCGTCATGATGGGCGCCCAGGGCGCGAAGGCGAGGATCTCCTGCGTGCGGCGCACGGCCGCCTTGCGATCCTCCTTCGAGAGCAGATCCACCTTGTTCAAGGCGATCACCAGCGCGCGTCCGCGATCGTGCGCCAGGCCCGCGATCTTCGCGTCCTGTTCGCCCACGCCGTCGTTCGCGTCGATCATCAGGATGACGACGTCTCCGCGCTCCATGGCGCGGATGGCGGCGAACACGCTGGCGGCTTCGACGTTGGAGCCGCCCGAGCCGGCGACGCGCTTCTTCTTGCGCATGCCGGCCGTGTCGATCAGCACCATCTGCTCGCCCTTGCGCTCGAGCAGCGTGTCCACGCTGTCCACGGTCGTGCCGGGGCGCGAGTCGACGAGCTGTCGCTCCTCGCCCACCAGGCGATTGACCAAGGAGCTCTTGCCCGCGTTGGGTCGGCCGACGATGGCGATGCGCGGGACGTCGAGCCAAGGCGTGTCCGCGCCTTCGATGGCTTCGGGCAAGGCGTCGACGATGGCCTCCTCGAGGTCACCCAGGCCACGGCTGTGCAGCGCGCTGACCGGGTAGATGCGATCGATGCCGAGCTCGTAGTGAGCGGCCACGCCGAGGGCCTGCTTCTCCGAGTCGCATTTGTTCGCGATCCAGATCACGGGGCGCTGGGATTGGCGCAGGAGCTTCACGGCTTCGCGGTCGGCGGGCAGAGGGTCGGAGCTGGCGTCGAGCACGCCCACGACAACGTCGGCCTCCTCCAGCGCCAGGCGCACGTGGGTGGCGATGCCGCCCTGCATGGGATCGCCGCTCTGGGGATCGAAGCCGCCCGTGTCCACCAGGACCAGGTCGCGGCCGAGCATCCAGGCGTCGGCGTAGTGGCGGTCGCGGGTCACGCCCGGCACGTCCTCGACGATGGCCAGGCGCTTGCGCGTGAGCTTGTTGAAGAGCGTGCTCTTGCCCACGTTGGGTCGGCCGACGATGGCCACGAGCGGCAAGGAACCCGTGGCGCCCGCGGGGATGCCGTGATCGTGGGGGCGGACGCGTTTTCCGCCTTTGATGCGGCCTGTCATTTGCCCGGCTCCAAGGCCAGCTCGCGCACTCGGCGCGGGTCGCCCGTCCAGCCCGCGATCACCTTCACCCAGAGCTTTAGCATCACCTTGCGACCGAGGAAGTCCTCGATGCGCAGGCGCGCGGCGGTGCCGATGTCGACCAGCATCTTGCCACCCGCGCCGATCACGATGGCCTTGTGGCTGTTCTTCTCCACCACCAGGGACGCCTCGATCAGCGTGTGGTTTCGCTCCTCCACGAAGCGGTCGATCACGATCGCGATGCCGTGGGGGATCTCCGCGCGGGTGCGCTCGAACACGGCCTCGCGCACCAGCTCGCTGACGAAGAAGCGCTCCGGTCGATCCGTCAGGAAGTCCGGATCGTAGAGCACGCCCTCGGGCAGCAGCTTGCGCAGCTCGGCGATCAGCTCCTTCAGGTTCACGCCCTTGGTCGCGCTGACGGGCACGAGGGCCGCGGGCGAGAGTCGCTCGTTCATGCGGATGAGCAGCGGCAGGAGCTTCGTCTTGTCGGTGAGCAGATCCACCTTGTTGATGACCACGATCATCGGCGCGTGGACCTGGGCGAGCATCTCGATCACGCGCTCGTCGTCGTCCTGCAGCTGCGTGACGTCACCGCGTCCCTTGCCCGATGGCGCCTCGAGCATCAGCACGACCGCGTCCAGATCGGACAGCCCGCGCTCCGCCTCTTCGCGCAGCAGCTTGCCGAGCTCGCTCTTGGGTCGGTGCAAGCCGGGGGTGTCGACGAAGGCGATCTGCGTGGGCGGATCGTCCTGGGCGTAAACCGCGAGCACGCTCGAGCGCGTGGTCCCGGGGCGCGAGGTGGCGATCACCAGCTTCTGCCCGAGCAGCGCGTTGACCAGCGTGCTCTTGCCCACGTTCGGTCGACCGACGATGGCCACCCGTCCGGCGCGCGCGTCGGGATGATGCGCGGGCGGGGCGAGCTCGGGGCTCTCGGATTCGTTGTCGTCGGTCACGGCGGCGCAATGTAGCCCGCTGTATGCCCGAGTCGAGCCGGCGGGACGCTTGACCTTCCGAGTGGGGCGACCGACGCTAGCGCCATGGCATGGGGCTCGGTCGCGGTCGGGGCGCTCTCCTTCATCATGATGGTGGCGGGCTTCTTCCTCTCATGGGTCCCCGTGCTGGGGAGCCTGCTCAGCTTCGGGGCGCCGGTCGTATCCCTGGCGGGCATCGTCATGGGTGGCGTGGCCATGTCCCGCGCCAAGCAGAGTGGCGAGGAGAGCGGAGCCGCCATCGGGGGGCTGATCGTCAGCATCATCGCCTTCTTCCCCGCGTTGCTGGTCGCGCTCACCTGCGGCATGTGCAACGCCTGCCTGACCGCGGGCACCATGGACCCGAGCCTGCACCGCGGCCGGTCACCCTTTGGCGCTGGCGGCAACCCCTTCCTCGTGCCCCGGACTGCGCACGATGGGGGCCAGCCCTCCCTGGACATGGGCACGCTTCCCAAGGATGCGGGCCCCGTCGGCTACCCGCCGCCGGCCTTCCCACCACCGCCCGTGCCCGGCTCTCAGGATCCCGGCGCGCAGCAGCCCGGCGCTCAGGGTGCTGGCGTCCAGGCCGCGCCGGGTCCGGCGCCTGACGTTCCCTCGCCACCGGGATCACCGGGGAGCGCCCCCGCGACCGGCCCGGCACCTCCGCGCTGATGGATCCGGTCCTCACCGTCCTGCACTTCGGTGCGGTGGAGCGTCCGCTCGGCGGCTACGGGTTGATGTTGTCCCTGGCCATCTTGGTCGCGGGTGCGTCCACGGCTCGCGCCGGGCAGCGCGCCGGCCTCGACGTCGGCGCGGCCATCGCCACCATCGGCTTCACCGCGGCCGGAAGTCTGGCTGGCGCCACGGGCCTCTTCGCCCTGGTCGAGTGGGTGCGCACGGGCGATCCCCTCGCAGGCGTGACCCAGACCGGCCTCGTGTTCCTCGGTGCCCCCATCGGTGGCGGCCTGGCGCTCTATTACTCGGCGCGCGCGCTCGAGCTGCCCGTCGGCAGGCTGTTGGACGTCGCCATCGCCGCCGTGCCCCTCGGCCACGCCATCGGGCGCATCGGCTGCTTCCTCGGAGGCTGCTGCTATGGCCGCCACTGGGAGGGCCCCGTCGCCGTGCGCTACACCGATCCCATGGCCCCCGCCGCCTGGCCGTCCATCCTGCGCCACCCGACGCCGCTCTACGAGTCGGCCTTGCTCCTGCTCGTGGCCAGCTACTTCTTGCTGCTCCCGCCCAAGCGCGTCGGCAGCGGCCGCCGCGCCATCCTCTACTTCACCATCTATGGCTTCGTGCGCCTGGTGACGGAGCATTTCCGCGGCGACAGCGTGCGCGGGCTCTTCCTCGGAGGGCACGTCTCCACCTCCGAGCTGCTCAGCGCCCTGATGATCGTGGGTGGCCTGGTGGCGCTGCGCGCGCCGCGCTTCCGGGCGCCGGCGTCGTCATGAGGCCTCGTCCTCGGCGGACGCACGGGCCACGCCTGCCGCTCTCGGCGCGGCTCCTCGGCCTGCCTCCGACCCTGCTCCTCTTCTTCTTTCCTCCCGCGCCTTCACTCGTTCCTCCCGCGCCCGTGCAGCAGAGCGCGACCGAGGCGGGGGCGCTCTCCCTGCGCGTCGCGCCCGTCACGCGTGTGCGTGTGCCCGTGGGTTCCCTGCGTGCCGGGAGCACGGCCCGCGAGCTGGTCGGCGCCACCTCGCTCTGCGCCACCCACACCACACCCGAGGTGCGCGTGCTCTGCCAGGCGATGCTCCAGCTGGAGCGCACTCCCCCTCGTCGCGTGCGCCTGAGCGCCTTCGACCTCGATCGTGTCGAGGTCACCCAGGAGGCCTATGCGCGCTGCGTCCGCGCCGGCGCCTGCACGCCCAGTCACGACGGACCCGCCGCCCTGCGTGGACCGAACCTGCCCGTCGTGGCCGTGGATCACGTGCAAGCGCGCGCCTACTGCGCCTTCGCCGGAGGCAGCTTGCCCACGGAGGCACAGTGGGAGCGCGCCGCACGCGGTGAGGGCCGGGCTCGCTTCCCGTGGGGCGAAGTGTTCAACGCCAGCCTGGCCAACCACGGTCGGCTGCGTGCGGGCGCGGCCGGCGGTATCGCGGAGCGGGCGGAGGACGACGAGGACGGCTACAGCGCGCTCGCACCCGTAGGCTCGTTCCCCGCCGGAGCCAGCCCCTTCGGCGCGCTCGACATGGCCGGGAACGTGCGCGAGTGGGTGGACGACGCCCTGCTGCCGAACCCCTCCGAGGAGCCGTGGCACACGCCCGTGGATCCGCGCGGCCCGCGCGAGGGCGAGGTGTTCGTGGTGCGCGGCGGGGGCTACCTCTCGGCGAGCTTCGAGCTGCGCGTCAGTCACCGCTGGGCCGAGCCCGGCGACAGGTTCGCGGAAGATCTCGGTTTCCGCTGCGCGTACCCACCCTCCCGATGATGCGCTACCTTTGACGTGTCCCCGCGCCCCGGAGCCCGCATGCGAATCATCCTCTCCATCCTGCTCACCACCCTGTTGGGGCTCGCGTGGGCGCCGTCGATCCAGGCGCAACCGCGTCATGACGCGGATCGCGTCATCCACCTCCCGGGCGGCGGAGTGATCCACGGCGAGGCGCCGCGCCCCAGCGTCGTCACCATCCTGCCGCGCGCTCGCGTCTCCCATGAGCGCACCGACTCGAGAGCCCACTTCTTGCCCGAGCTCGCCCGCAGCGTGCAGCAGAGGCCCTTCTAGTTCACTCACGCGCGTCGGCGTATGTGCCCTCGGGCCGCTCCGAACCGTGAGATCTCGCGGCTGGATCGACGTCCCATGGGCGGCTATGCTGCGCCGCCCATGGAGAATGCCTTGACCTCACCTCGCTCGCTTTCGCTCACCGGCCTCGCGCTCCTCGCGTCGTCGCTTCTCTTCGCCTGCAATGGCAGCGCGGGCGATACCTGCATCGAGCACGACGACTGCTCGAGCGGTCTCCTCTGCTGCAAGGCGAGCCCGAGCGTCACCGCGCGCGGCACGTGTCAGGACGTGCCCATGTGCAGCACCACCCCGGTGGTGGACTCCGGCACGGCCGACTCCAGCACCGTGGATTCCAGCGTGACG
>JAACVI010000088.1 GCA_009992505.1 Myxococcales bacterium | reverse complement strand
ACGGGCATGGGCATGAGCCCGCCGCAGTCGTCGCGGAAGCTCGCCTGTTCGATGGTGCAGCTCAGCTGGGAGCTGCAGACGGAGTCGAGCTGACAGCTGTCGTAGTCCGTGGCGCAGGTGCTGGTGAGGCAGTCCACGCAGCCTGCGGGCGTGGCCTCCGTGAACAGGTAGAGGTCGCCGCTGTAGAAGGCCATGGCCGAGGCGTTGGTGGTCGAGAAGCCGTCGAGGGGGATGGTCTCGAGCACGGCGCCCGTGTGCTTGTCGTACTCCACGAGCTTCGCGGGCTCGACGCCGGTCAGCGCGAAGAGGCGCCCGTCGCCCGTGCCTGAGAGTTCGCCGCCGTTGAAGTCCGTCACCGCGATCTCCCGAAGCTCGCCGGTCCCGGGATCGACGGCCCCGAGCAAGCCCTGGCCCGGCCCCTCGGTGAAGGCGCCCATGCCGTCGTAGGTGAAGAGGTAGAGGTCGGCGCAAGTGTCGCTGAGGGACTCGGTCGCGAAGCTCATGCCGAAGAGGCCATAGCGCATGTCGCGCCGCAGATAGGGGCTCGGCTGGCAGGCGCCCGGGTGCAGCAGATCGAGGGTCTGGACGCTCAGCGAGTCGCTGTCGTTGATCCAGGCGACGCCGCGCGCATCCACCGCCATGGAGAAGGGCGTGATGCCGCCGCACACGGGCCCGAAGACGAAGTCGGCCGTGAGCGTGACCGGATCGAAGGAATAGACCTCGCCGTCCTGCGACATCAGGAAGATGTGGTCCGTGTGCGCACCGGGCAGGCACGCGCAGCGATCGACGGACCCATCGAGCGTGGCCGCGTCGCCCGCGTCGAGGGACGCATCCCCGGCGTCCTCGAGCCCGCGTCCGCCCCCGCCTCCACAGGCCAGCCCCACCGAGGCGAGCACGCCCAAGCACACCCAAATCATGCCGCGCATGCCCGAGAGATAACACGGACCGGAGCATCCGAGCGCCCCCCTCGCCCAAAGCGTTCCGTGCGCGACGAGTCCTCGTGCCCACGTCTGCACGGCGACCTGCCCGACGCTTTCCGCTGATGTCCGAACGTGGGCGAAGCGCTCGCGCGTGAAGCGCTCCCACGACCCGCGTCTTGCCTTTCCGACGGCCGGAGGCTAGGCCCATCGCCCCATGCGCGAGGCCGACGAAGAGATCCGTGAGATCAAGAAGGAGATCATCGAATCTCGGGGGCTCACCATCAAGACGAACAACCTCGTCAACGCGCTGGGCGCCGACATCAAGTCCATCGCCAAGCGCCAGGCCGGCTACGAGCGGCGCTTCAACTGGAACAGCGCCGTGGTCTACGTGCTCGTGGCCACCCTCTCCTTCGCGGGCCTCAAGCTGGCGTCGGACGCGCGCATCCGCGAGATCGAAGCCGAGAAGACGCGCCTGAGCCACAGCGTACGCGAGCTGCGACGCGAGCTCGACGACGAGACGCGAAGGGCCGAGGAGCGTTCGCGCGCGGAGGCCCAGGCCGGTGACTTCTACGATCTGATCCGCCAGCAGCAGCGCGCCGAGGTGGTCGCCGGCTACGACGCCATCAGCCACGAGAAGCTCTCACGCGCCGAGAACGCGTTCTTCCGAGACACCTACGACAGGTTCCGCCTCGACCTCTCGGTCACCGCCTACCAGAACGGCCTCGACCTGATGCGCACGGGCCGCTACGCCGAGGCGGCGGAGAAGCTCCAGGAGTCCATCCGGCTCAAGGACGAGGCCGCGCACATCCCGGCCGTGAAGTACCAGCTCGCGCGCGCGCTGCGCAGGCTCGGTCGTCAGAGCGAGGCGCTGGTCTACGCGCGGCAGGTGGTCGAGCAGAACACCGACCGCGAGCTGCAGGACGACGCCATGTGGCTGATGGCTCTGTGTGCCGAGGAGCTCGACGACATCGACGCCGCGCGCGACTCGCTGCGCACGCTGATCCGACGTTGGCCGCGCTCGTCCTTCGCCCACGACGCGCGCCCGAAGCTGCGCGACCTGACCCGTCAGGCCATCCGCGGTCACACGTCGAGCGACGACGCCCCCGCCGCGCCCTAGGGGCCGTCGGACCTCCCGAGCGCCCGCTCAGATGAGGCAGTCCTCGTCGGCCGAGTCCGTGCGTCCGTCACAGTCGTCGTCGATGCCGTTGTCGCAGATCTCGGTGTCCGAGCAGCCGCAACCTTCGTCGAGGGCGCCATCGCAGTCGTTGTCGATGGCGTCGCCGCAGATCTCCTCCACGGGTGTGCAGCAGTCCTCGTCGACCAGGCCATCGCAGTCGTTGTCGACGCCGTCACAGAGCTCGACCTCGGACGGACACACGTCCTCCGTGTCGATGGCCCAGAAGGCGCGGTGGTTGCCCTCCTCGACCTGCTGGAAGGGCATCCAGAACGCGGCGTAGCTGGGGTCGTCGGCGCCGATGCGCGAGGGATCGATGGCGACGCCCCAGAGCTGATCGCGTCCACCCGTGGGGATGACGTTGCCGTAGGCGCGCACGGAGGAGAGCACGAGCCAGAAGATGCCGGGGGCGCTGCTCGGCGCCCACGAGGGCATGGTGTTGCCGTTGCCAGTGACGCCGTCCTGATCGCGCACGCGCTCGTTCAGGCGCGTCAGCTCCACCGGTGCACCCGCGCCGTCCGCGGGCAAGAGGTACATCACGGTGGTGACGGAGTCCTTCGACTTGCCCACCGCGCGCCCGAAGGCGATCCACTGACTGTCCGGCGAGTAGCTCGGGAAGATCAGCGTGTCCGTGGCGCCATCCGAGCTCGCCAGCAACACCTCGGCGTCGCCGAAGCTGCCGTCGGCGTTCACCGGCATGCGCATCAGGCCCGTGCCCTGCGCGTTCTTGTTGTCGAGCCGTCCGCCGTCGATGTAGCTCATCGCCACGTAGCGGCCGTCGGGGCTCCAATCCGGGTAGCTCGCGAGCCAGCCGGTGGGCAGCGTCGGCGCCGTCAACTCCTCGCCCGTGTCGGCGTTGTACAGGTGCACCACGCCCTTGTTGGTGAAGAGCAGACGCGTGGCGCCGGGGTCGTAGGTGCCCCAGCCGTAGTCCGGTCCGCGCGTGGCGGGGTCCGCGGGGATCTGCAGCACGCGATCGGGCACGGAGATCTGGCGCAGACGCTCCCCGCCGTAGCCCATGCTCATGCGCCGACCATTGCGCGCCACCGTGTGGCAAGCGACGCAGGTCGTGTCACCCGTGGTGGGATCCGAATAGAACTTCGTCGCCACCGGGGACGAGACCGTCGCGCGCATCACGCCCTGCGCACCCGTGGACCAGTAGTAGAGCGCGCCCTGCACGGCGGAGTCGGAGTAGAACTCCGTGATCGTCTGCGATCGGTAGATGACCGACGGTGCCGTGGTGTCGATGCCGCGCACGCTGAGCGAGAGCGACGAGCCCGCATGGGTCTCGGCCAGCCAGCGCCAACCCGCGGAGTCGGGCATGAGGTGCACATCCGTCGTGTAGTAGCGCACGCGCGCACGGTCGCTCTCGAAGGTCACCTCGAAGAGGTCCAGACCCGTCGCGCTCCATTGCTGGTCCACGCGCTCGATGTTGCGCGGGAACATGGTCTCGTCGCTGGGGTAGACCACGCGCGGTCCGTCGGGCGAGTCGAGCACGTCGCCCGTCAGGTCATCGGGGAAGAGGCTGGCCGCGTCGGTGGGCGCGCCGGGCGTGACCACGTCCACCATCAAGATGACGTGCACCTCGGCGGTCGCGCTGGCGCCCGCGGTCTCGGCGATCACGTGGGTGTCGCCGCCGATGCCCGCGCTGGTGAAGAGGCCGTTGGACACGGTGCCCAGGCGCGCGTCCTCGAGGCGCCAGCCCACCATGTCCGAGATGTCGCGGTCGCCGTCGTCGAAGGTCCCGATGGCGTGGTAGGTGAAGGTCTCACCCGGATCCACGCCGTCGTCCACGACGGTTCCGGAGGCCGGGTCGATGCGCAGCGCGCGCAGGCCGGGGACCACGACCGATCCATCCGGAGCGCCGTCGGTGGCGCCGTCTCCACCGGATCCGTCCACCGCCGCGTCGGGGCTGGAGCCGTCGGGCCCGGTCATGCCGACGTTGCCGCCGGAGGAACAGGCCGCCAGGGCCAACAGGACAATCCATCGTGCGCGCATGAACACCTCTGCAACTGAATGTCTCGAATGCTGAAGAACCTTCACGGCGTCACCACCTGACGAACGCGAGGCGCAAAGGCGCTCTCGGGATGGGCGTGCAGGAAGCGGACTCCCAGGCGACGCGCCGAGTCGAGCTGGCCGACCTGAGCGAGCAGGAGCACGCGCAGAGCCTGACGCTCCTCGTCGAAGAGCCCGCCTCGGAACAGGCGGCTGTCCTCGCGCTCCATGCGCAGCGCCGCGCGTGGATCGTGGGCGGCCGTGGATCGCAGCAGGGCCATGTGCGCGGTCTCGTCCTGCGTGCCCCGCGTCGAGTCCGGCTCGTCCACGCGCTCCGTCGTCGCCGGTGGCTCGCCGTCACGAGGGGACGCCACGGGCACATGGGCAGGGGCGGCGTCCGGCTCGAGGCTCGGCTGAATCGGCAGCGCGGGAGCTGCGGCCGGGGTCGGGCTCGCCTCATGCGTGGCGCTCGCGGGCCCCGTCGGCGCTGCACCTGACGGCTCGGGCAGCGCCGCCGTGGTCGCGCTCGCGGGCTCGACGCCACGATCCACGTGCATCGGCGTGATCGAGGGCCTGGGCCACAGCGCCACGCCCAGGCCGAGCCCGATGCCGACGAAGGCGAGCCAGGGCCAGAGCCTGAACACGCGCCCGAAGACGATGCTGCCGTGGAGCGTGGCCAGCCCCGCCGGCACGTCGAAGGCCAGAGGATGATCGACCACCCGCTGCAGATCCCTGCGCAGCAGCTCGGGCGCGTCGGGATCCTCCCGCCAGGGCAAGAGTTCACTCATGGCTGAGCTCCTGCGCGTGCTGGGCGCGGAATCGGCGTCGGGCGTGATGGAGCCTGGAGTGCACCGTGCCCTCCGGGATCTCGAGCGTCTCGGCGATCTCCGCCGCCTTGAGCCCCTCGATCTCGAACAGAACGAAGACGGCGCGATGCTCCCAATCGAGCTCGTCGAGGCAGCGCTGCACGCGCGCCAGGGCTTCTCGCGTCTCGAGCTGCGTGTGTGGCGTCTCGTGAGTCACGCCGCCCTCGAGCTTGGCCGGATCCAGCAAGGGTCGCTTGCGCCGCCGGTGGGCCGACGCGACGCGAAAGGCGATGGCGGCCACATACGTGCGTGGCTGCGCTGCACCGGGTCGAAAGCCGCCTTTGCGATGGATCACCAGGAAGACCTCCTGCACGAGATCGGGGACATCGCGCTCGGGCACCCCGAGGCGATGGAGAAACGACGCTGTGAATGCTGCATGGGCGCGGAAGAGCTCCTCCGCATGGATAGTCCGCTCCAATGAGGGCCTCCCTGCTTCATGTCCCGAGCGCATGGAATCCTTCATCGCATCGACGCCACCACGCCGAGCACGGCCGTGAAGCCCACCGGGGCGAGGGACTCTCCGTGCGTCCGCGCGCCGCTCATGTCGGTCACGAAGAGCTCGGGGCGCACCAGTCCGAGCTGTCCCGCCAGGCCGAGTCGCAGCGACAGGACGGACTCGCGGGGCCAGCGCATCGACAGGCCCGCGCTCAGGGCGGCCCACCACAGCTGCGTCGATTCGGAGACGGCGAAGCCCTGACCTTCGGCGGAGAGACGACCGAGCCGAGGACCAAGGCAACCTGCCCACTCGACCGAGCCGACGTCGCGATCGAGGCAGGCGTCGAGGCCTCCGACGACCAGCTGGGTCCGCACGCGCGCGCCGGCCAAGGGAGAGCCCAGGCGTGGCGTGCCCCCCGCGAGCGCTCGCAGCTTCCAGCCTCGCCCGCGAAGCGCGACGTCGACACCACCCCACGGAGTGAGTCGCGGCAAGAGGCCGACACCGAGCCCCGCGTCGAGGCCGATGGAGACACCCCAGGCGGACTCGCCCCGAACCTCGGGCGCGGGCAGCTCGGACACAGGCGGCGCTTCGGCCACGGCGGGCGAAGGCTCGGGCGAAATCTCTGGCTCTGGCGGGGTCGCGGAGGGCGAGTCCGTGTGCGCGCCCCTAGGACCACCGAGCCGGTCCAGCACGCTGGTGTCGAGGGCGATGGCCAGGGCCAGGCTCAGCGCCGCGCGTCGGTCAGCGCAAGCCTCGGGCAAGCGCGCGAAGCTGCGACGGGCACGCGGCTCCTCGCCGTCGAGCAGCACGAAGCCGACGTCGAAGCGCTCGTCCTGGCCCAGCTCGATCAGGATCGTCTGTCGCGCGTCGAGTCGGTAGGTGCCGAGCCAGGACTCGGTGTGCTCGACCAGCGCCTCGTGCGTGAGGCAGCTGGCGCCTTCGGGCACGGAAAGAGCCTCGTCGAGGGATCGCGGCTGTGCCAGGACCGGAGCGGCCGAGAGCCAGATCGCAGCGACGAGCAGGCCACGCATTGGTAGACCTCCTACCGGCTTCCCGGCGCCGAAGCACCGATGGCCAGCAGGAGGCCCCCTGTCGAACCGGGCGTGCGGTTTTCCCGCACACGGCTCACCGGTGACCTCTTGAATCGCAGCATTACGCAGCTCCCGGGTAGTGGACGGTTCCTAGCAGGCGATGGAGGCCGTGGCCCCAGAAGAAGTCGTGGCGGAAGCGCGCCGAGTCATCCGCCTTGAGGTTTCGGCCTTTTCGCTGCTTCATGAAGCGCCAAAGTCGCCACCAGACGTAGTGATCCACCACCTGGAACCGGTCCGCGGCGTTTCCCGTGCGGAAGTAGTTGCCCCACCCGCGCAGGACTGGGTTGATGCGCGCGATCAGATCGCGAACATCCTTCACCCTGTTCCAGCTTCGCGTGGTCAGCTCGCGAACCCGACGCCGTACCTGCTTCATCGCCGACCGCGAGGGCCAGCGTTGCAGGGAGTAGCGCCGTCGTCCGTACTTCTCCCACCGCCGGCCGCTCATCCGCTTGCGCAGATGGCAGCCCAAGAAGTCGAAACCTCCCTTGCCCTCAGTCAGCTCGACTCGCCGCGTCTTCTCCGGGGGCAGCTCCAGACCCAGCTCGCTTTCCAGGATCCCCCGGACAACTCGCTCGGCCTCCTCCCACGCCTCCGCGGTGTCGCACATCACCACGAAGTCGTCGGCGTACCGCACCAACGTGCCCAGGTGGGCATGCTCGCGAGTCCACCGCTCGTCGAGGACGTGCAGGTAGATGTTGGCCAGCAGGGGTGAGATCACCCCGCCTTGAGGGGTTCCCGCCGTGCTGCGGCGAACCTCCCCATCCTCCATCACGCCTGCCTGGAGCCACTGCCGCAGCAGCTTGAGCAGCCGACGGTCGCGGATCCGCTTCCCCACGAGCTCCAACAGCACCGACGGGTCGATGTTGTCGAAGTAGCCCTTGATGTCCGCGTCCAGCACGAAGTTCCCATCCTGGTCGCGGTGCGCCCGCTTCCGGAGGGTCTCCAGCGCGTCCGTCGCGCTACGGCGTGGGCGGAAGCCGTGCGAACACGGCTTGAAATCCGCCTCGAAGATGGGCTCGATGACCAGCTTCGTTGCCATCTGCACGATGCGATCGCGCACCGCGGGAATGCCCAGGGGCCGCTGCTTGCCCCCAGCTTGGGGGATGTACCGTCGCCGGACCGCCAGCGGTCGGTACCTGCCTGCCTGCAGCTCGGCCTTCAAGTCCGCGAGGAGCTCTCCGACTCCGAGCCGCTCCATGTCGGCGATCGTCTGCTTGTCGACGCCCGCCGCACCGGGACCCTTCCCTCCTCCGGCGTTCTGTGCCACCGGTCTCGACAGTACGATGGACCCCTCGGACTCCCGCTGCGCAGCGGCCGACTTCACACTCGGCTGATACGGCGCGCCCTGCCCCGACTCGGGCAGCGCAGACGGGTCTCCCGTGTTCCGCGTCGATCCTTCCACACATGCCGCCGCCCCTACCCCGCAGGGACCCTCGGCGCGCTTCGGAACCAGCGTCGAGGACGTGGCCTTCGCCGTGCCATGAGCGGCTCGGCTCCCTGATTGTGAATCTATCGAGGCTGCAGCGTTCACTTCATGTTGCCGCCTGTGTGGTCGCTTCCTCCGAAGAGGCTCTTGACGGCCCGCTCGGGTCCCCGGGATCTCTCCCAGAGCCTGGGCCCTGCTACCCGGCGCTCCGACGCCTACCGGGGCGGGACTCTCACCCTCTGGATCGACGCAGCGTGACGACGCCCTCGCAGCCCAGGGCAGCGGGAGGTGTGGATCGTCATCGTCGCGGCGCACCATGGCCCCATCCTATCGCGAGCGCGCCTTTCGCGTCGGAGTGGGACGAGATCGAGGCGAGCCGGCTCGCCTCGAGGTCCGTGCGCAGCGAGGACGTGCCCTTGTTCCGCCGCGAACACCTCGGCATGCTGACTCCCCATGACCCGCCTCGCATCCATCGCCTGCCTCTCGTTTCTGGCCGCGTGTGGCGGCACCTCGCCCGCGGCGCTGGTGGACGCGAGCGCGGACGCCAACGCGGACGCGAGCACCGACGCCAGCACGGACGCGAGCGACGCCAGCACGGACGCCGCGACGCCGCGCTACGCGATGCCGTCGTGTGACGCGCCCGCCTTCGTCGGCAGCCCCTTGGGCACGCGCTGTGGCCACTTCGTCGACGCCGAAGGTCGCGTGCGCTTCCTCCTCGGCGTCAACGCGCGCGTCGAGGGCCTGTTCGACGTGAGCTTCGACGACGGGCGCCTGCCCCTCGAGCCCATCCCGAGCTTCGACGGCAGCGACGCCGCGCGCATGCACGAGCTCGGCTTCGGCGTCCTGCGCTTGCCCCTGAACTGGAGCGGCCTCGAGCCCGAGGACCACGATCCGCCCGCCTACGACGCCGCCTACCTCGACCGCATCGCCGAGGTCGTCGCCCTCTGCCGCGACGCGGGCGTCCTCGTGC
Organism: Myxococcales bacterium; assembly: GCA_009992505.1. Classification (GTDB taxonomy): domain Bacteria; phylum Myxococcota_A; class Polyangia; order Polyangiales; family Houyiibacteriaceae; genus JAADHO01. Next base: position 2,891 of record JAACVI010000088.1, on the reverse strand, counting down.
TCCTGGATCTGCATCAAGACGCCTACTCCAAGGAGATCGGCGAAGACGGCGCGCCCTACTGGGCCATCGCTCCGACACCGAGCGCACGCCTCGGCGGTCCCCTGGACGACCTCGGAGCGCGACGCCAGAGCGCGGACGTGCTGGCGGCGTCGGCCAGCTTCTTCGGCGACGCCGAGCCCGGACCCACGCTGCGCGCGCGCTTCAGCGCCATGGTGAGCGCGCTGACGCAACGCTTCCTGGGCGACGAGGGCGTGCTGGGCATCGAGGTCTACAACGAGCCCGTCGCCAACGACGCCGAGGTCGCGCGCCTGAACGAGCAGGTGGCCGCCGCCATCCGCGCGGTCGACGCCACGCGCCTGGTCTTCTTCGAGCCGCCCGTCTTGCCCAGGAACTTCACGGATCAGAGCGCGCGCCCGGACGCACCCTTCCCCACGCCAGGCGCGGTCTATGCGCCCCACGTCTACACCCTCGCCTTCTTCGGCAGCGACGCCCAACGAGAGGGCATGAGCCTCGAGGGCCTGCGCAAGGGCAACCGCACCGCCCGCAGCGAGGCCGAGGGCTTCGGGACGCCGCTCTTCGTGGGCGAGTTCGGCTACGATCCTGCGGGCATTCGCGCCGCCGATTGGTACGCCTTCGAGCGCGACCTGCAGGATGAGTACCTCGCCAGCGGCGCCGTCTGGGTGTGGAAGGAGCGCTCCCAGGGCAGCTGGGGCTTGTTCGACTACGACGAGGGCACGGGCACGTGGAGCGAGCGCCCGTCCGCCGTGGCCATGGTCTCTCGGCCCCGGGTGGTGGCCGTCGCCGGCTGGCCCGAGAGCTACCGCGTCCTCGACGGCAAGATCGACCTCACTTTCGCGGGCGATCCGGAGGTGCTCGGCCCGAACCTGATGTACATCCCCGCCGGATGGGACGTGCTGGCGCGCTGCGATGGCGCGACCGTCGACGTCGGGACAGCGTCGGCCACGGGCTTCCGCGAGGTCGTCTGCGGAGGCGCTGGCACGCACCGGCTCGAGGTCGGCCCCTCCGCGCCCTAGCACCCTCCCGGGCGCGCGTGAGCAGCCGCAATACACCCGTCAGACGGCTCCCGAGTGCCTTGACCGGAAGCGCGCCTCGGCCTAAAAGCCGGGCTCCATGAAGGCATTTGCTCTCTCGTCGCGGCGGCTCTTGCCGCTCTCTGGCCTGCTCGCGCTAGGCATCGTCGCCGTCGGCTGTGGCGGGCCCGCCGAGTACGGGCTGGTGGGCAGCGCTCGCGCCGCTGGCACCGATGGAACGGTCCAGGTCGAAGAGATCGAAGGCGGCAACCAGATGGTCACGCTGACGCTCGACCACCTGCCGCCGCCCGCTCGGCTCGCCGACGGCATGACCACCTACGTGGTCTGGCTGACGCAGCGCGGTCAACAGCCGACCAAGGCCGGCGCCCTCGACTACGACGAAGACGCCCGCACGGGCCACATGATCGCCACGACTCCATTGACGCGTTTCACCCTGCGAATCACCGCTGAAGAGAACCGCGACGTCGCCGCACCTTCCGACCTCGTGGTCGCGGAGCGGGTCGTCGGCGGCGAGAACTGAGAAGAGCATGTACGAGACTTCCGACATCAAGAAGAACCTCAAGGTTCTGATCGACGGCCAGCCCTGCGCCGTGGTCTGGCATCAGTTCGTCAAGCCCGGCAAGGGTCAGGCCTTCACGCGCACCAAGCTGAAGAACATGATCACGGGCAACACGATGGACCGCACCTTCAAGAGCGGCGAGAAGCTCGAGCCGGCCGATCTCGAAGAGCGCAACATGCAGTACCTGTACAAGGACGGGAACGGCCGCGTCTTCATGGATACGGGCACGTACGACCAGATCACCCTGACCGACGAGCAGCTCGGCGAGACCGCGCTCTTTCTGCTCGACGGAACCGAGGTCAGCGTCCTGCTCTTCGGCGGCAAGCCCATCGGCGTGACGCCGCCGAACTTCGTCGTGCTCCTGGTCACGGAGACCGAGCCCGGCTTCAAGGGCGACACCTCGAGCAACACGACCAAGCCCGCCATCTGCGAGACCGGCTTCACGGTGAACGTGCCGCTCTTCGTCGAAGAGGGCGACAAGCTCAAGATCGACACGCGCACTGGCGACTACGTGGAGCGCTCGAAGGGCTGAGCCCGACCCGGAGCCTGGCGCCCTGCCGACCGGCGCGCTCGCGTCAGTGCTGGATGCGAGCCCAGAGCCGCTACCGTTTCCGCGCAACCTCGTCGGCCGCGCTCCCTGACTGCATGCGGAATGCGCCGGCCCGGCCAGACGCGGCGTAGGCCTGGCTCTCGGCCACGGCCGCCCCCGCGGAGGCGCGCTCGATCACTCCAGGGACTGGCGGACGAGGAATGCGCGATGGACCTGCCTAGGCGGTGCTCTGGCCTCCAGGTGTGCAACGGCGTCGATCTCCGCGTCCGTCAGGAAATAGAGCAGAGTGCTGTGTGGGGCGCGGGCGATGTTGAAAGCGTCCTCCCGGGAGATGGCCCGAGGTCGTTCGGCCTCCTGGTCGGCCGTGCCCACGCCGCGCCGGAAGACAGGCTCCCACCAGGCCTGCTCGAACGCGGCGCGCTCGCTGTCGCTCAGCCCGAGTCGGGCGAGCTCGTCGTGCGTCCGGGCAGCAGCGTCGCTCACGCTCCCGCCGGGCTCGGCACCGAGCTCCCGGGGCGGCGTCGCCTGCGCGGGCGCGCTGCGTTGCGCCGAGTTGTGGGCGGAGGAGATGGGCGGCGCCCCGGAGGCGTGGCTGCCTCCGCAAGCGGCGACGAGCAAGAGCAGGAGGACAGGGGCTCTCATGAAGATCCTTGTTCCTAGGGCGCCCCATCCGACGGAATACCAGGCGGCGTTGGAGCCTCTCGGCGAAGGCCCACCGCTCGCCGAGTCT
>JAACVI010000087.1 GCA_009992505.1 Myxococcales bacterium | reverse complement strand
CTTCCTGCGTCACGACAGCCGGCGCGCGTCGCGCGAGATCCATCTCGGCGAGGGTGCGCAGCTCTCCGTCCACTTCCTCCGACTCGCGTGCCAGGGCCACGGCTTCGGTGGCGGCGCTGAGCGCGAGCTCCGCCTGGTTGCCGTCGTCCCCTGCGATGCTGGCCAGCTCGACCAGCGATCGGACCTTGTCTGCGTCGTCCCAGCTCTGGTCGACGCGCTTGCGCAGCCCCGCGATCAAACGCGCGCGCGCCGCGGCGGCCGCGTCCTCGTCCGTGGCGGCGAGGCGCCGCGCGAGATCACGTAGCGAGGGCACGAGACCGGCGCTGCCCGTACGGACCCAGGAGACGTGCAGTCGCTCGAAGGCCCTCACTGGGTCTCCCAGGGCGTCGGCGCTCAGGCGCGCCGAACGCGTCGACAGCTCGATGTGGCGTTCCACGTCGCGGCAGCGGTCGGCCAGCGCGGAGAGCGCCTCGGCGAGGGGCGCCGGGTCGTCGCGTTCCGTGGCCAACCGCTCCAGGCCTCGGTACACGACGCCGTCTCCAGGTGAGAGTCGGAAGGCCTCGAGGTAGGCGACGAGCGCCTCGGACGCGGCGCCGGCGCGTTCGAGCCAGCGGGCTTGACGGTAGGCGAGGGCGCGCCGCCCGTGGCGACCCATGGCCAGCTCTCCGAGACGGTTGTAGACGCGCTTGGCCGCGGCGACGTCGGCGAGGTCGAGAGCGATGCGTTCGAAGAGGACGAGCAGCGCGCTGCTGCCGGGCACGCGCGCCAGGCCGTCCTCGGCCACGCGCAGCGCCAGGGACGGATCCTTGGCCTCGTGCTCGGCCACCAGCACGGCACGTCGCCACAGCGCCTCGGCCTGTTCCGCGGGCTGGCCCTCGGCGAGCTTCATCAGGCGTTCGGTGGCTTCGCGCGGGTCGCCTCCCGCGGCGAGATCCGCGGGCGCGGCGGCCGCGGTCTCATGGGCGCCCAGCTCGCGTGCGCGCGCCAGGTAGTCCTCGGCCTGCGCGCTCCCTTCGGGATTCTGCGCAGACACCTCGGCCAGGTCGAGCAGCAGCTCGCGCCGCACCTTCTCGTCGACCGCGCCCTCGAGCCGCAACGCGAGCACGGCTCCGAGTCGATCCTGCGCGCCTGCTTCGGCGTAGAGCGTCGTCAGTCGCGTCAGGGCCGCGGCGTCCCCTGGGTTGCGGGGGAGGAGACGCAGCAAGGCCCGCACCTCGCCCGCGTGGTTGCCCGACTCGCGGTGGAGCTGTGCCACGCGTCGAAGGGCCTCCAGGCACTCTTCTCCCTGGCCACGTCCGACCCAGCGCTCGCTCGCGGCGAGCCTCAGCGCCGTCGAGTGGGCCTGCTCCGCCAGATCCCGCGCCAGGGGCAGCAGGCTGGCACCACGCTCGCCGAGTCGGTCCGCCGTGCGCAGCGCCACACCGCAAGCGTTCGCGTAATCCCCTTGCTCCGCGAGCGAAGCCACGATCGCCTCCACGCCCGTGAGCAGCCCCGGATCCGTGACGTCGGCGCTCGTGGCTTCTTCCACCAAGGACGCGACGTTCTCGAGCTTGCCCGCCAGGCGCGCGGCTTCGAGCCGGGCCAGCGCGGCCCCCGGCGGCGCGAGTCCGAGGCGCATCACGCCTCCGAGCAGCTCCTCCTCCAAAGCGTGCTCTCCGGCCGCGCGCGCCATGGAGGCCAGCCGCGTGCGCAGCGCGGGCGGATCCCCGAGCACGCCGAGCAGCGGCTCGGCCAGCGGCAACGTGCGGTCCGGGCTCAACTCGTCGAGGAAGTAGGCCACGGCGCCCGCGGCGCGCGCCTGCCCTCGGTCGAGCTCGAGCGCCTCGAGGGCACAATCCAATCGCACGGTCGGATCGCTCTCCTCCCAGGCGAGCTGGGCCAGAGCTCGGCTCTTCGCCTTCGCGTCCGGCGCGGACTCCACCAGCGCTCGCAGGGCGCGCAGCCTGAGGAGCGGACCTCGGAGCAAGGGCGCGACGACCTCGAGCCGCGCGCGCGCCAGGGCGTGACGCGAGCTGTCCTCCAGGATGCCGAGCGCCGCCACACAGGCGGAGTCGGGATCTCCGATGGCCACGCAGTGGGAGGCGAGCTCGAGCCGCAGCTCGATGCGTTCCCCGCGCGAACTGGCCGCGCGTGCGCGATCCGTGAGGGCCGCTTTCAACGCCGCCATGTCGCCCGAGAGGCGTAGCAGGCGCAGTACGCCGTCGGCGGCGGCGGTGTCCGATGGGTCGCGCTCGAGCGCCTGGGCGTAGAGGCTCAGCGCGCGGGCGTGGTGGTCGGGACGATCCCTCAGCAGGCCCGCCAGACGCCGCTCCGCCGCGGGCCGCGTGACCAGGTCGCCGGCCTCGATCTCCTCTTCCGCCAGCCGGATCATGCCCTCGGAGACGCGATCCCGGGCCGCGAGCTTCTCCACTCGCTCGGCCATCGACGCGTCGTGGGCCTGAAGCTCGCCGTGTCGCGTCAGCGCCCAGAGCGCGCGCGCTGTGGACGCGAGCCGCGTCTCGGCCAGCTCGGCCAGCTCCATCAGACGCTCGGCCGCCGCGGCGGGGGCATGGGCGGCTCCATGTCGCCCCGCTCTCTCGAGGGCGTCGGCGAGCATCGCGTAGTTCCGTCCACGCTCGGCCGCCTTGCGCAGCGCCGCCAGGGCCTGTTCTTGTGCGGGATCGTCGGTCAGGGCCCGCGCGTAGAGTTCGAGCGCGACGCCCGACCCGGCGGGGTCTTCGCCCATGGCCGCGGCCGCTGCGCTGAGCCAACGCGCGCGCTCGAAGCGTGGTGCGGCGGCGGCGATTGTCTCCAGACCGCAGGCGAGGAGTGCCCCAGGGCCCGCTCGCTCGAGGTCCTCCGCGAGCGGCTCGTACAGCACCTCGGCCTCGGGGTGATCCGCCAGCGCGGAGAGCAGGAGCTCGGCGGCGAGTCCGGGCATGGACTCCGCCTCCGCGGTCTCCGCGGCGTCGTAGAGCAGGCCCAGCCGCCGATCCGGCGCGGCCGACATCGAGGCCTCGCGCACGCGCTCGATCGCCGCGCGTGCTTCCCCATCCGCCACCAGCCGACGCGAGAGCTCGCGCAGCTTGTCCTCGTCGTCGGGCGTCAGGGAGAGGGCCCGCTCGATCAGAGCACGGGCTTGCGCGGGTTCGTGGGCCAACCGGCTCGCGCGCGTGAACTGGTCGGCCGCCGCAGCGATGTTGCCCAGGCGTTCCTCCAATCGACCCAGGGCTCGGGCGGTCTCGAAGGAGTCGGGCGCGGCCGCCTGCGCGTCGAGCCAGGACCGGTGAGCGTCCTGTACGCGACCGGCGCGGAGCTCGAGCGTCGCCAAGGTGCCGAGGCGCGCGGCTCGCTCCTCGGGGCTGCACGCGCTGGCGGCCGAGCGCGCGTAGGCCTGCGCGAGCTCGGATTGGCCCAGCGCCGAGCACAGGTTGGCGGCCTGATCGAGCGCGGCCAGGTTCGTGGGCTCCGCCGCTGCGGCCTCGCGATAGGCGCGTGCGGCCTCCGAGAGGGCGCCGAACTGGCGTTGCCACGCACGCGCCACCTCGCACCACGCCCGAGCGCGCTCGGACGCCTCGGCGCCCTCGCTCTCCAGGCGCCGCACCTCGGCCTCGAGCTCGCTCAGCGGATCTTGAAGTGGCGCGACGAAACGGGGCAGGCGCTGAGCGGCGGCCGGCGGTAGCGAAGGCTCAGGAGCTCGTCCAGGTTCGAGGTTCAGCCTCGGAGCACGCGGAGGACTGAGGGAAGTTCGCGGCGCCCCCGTTCCGGGCTCCCAGCGTTCGCGCTTCTCCTCGGCCGCCTGCTGGGTTCGCGACAGGCGAGCCAGATGGGCGCGCACCAGGGCGGCGATGCGCGGGGCGGCCATCGGATCCCGCAGCAAGAAGTGCGAGACGCGGCCACCCTCCGGGTCGAGACCGCTCCAGCCGATCGCCTGGTCGCGATGGGGCCCGTCGAGCCAGCGCACCTCGTGGTCAGCCCGCGAGCCCACCTTGCCCGCGTCGCCATCCGCGGCGAGGCGCGCGAGGGCATCGAGGACCAGGGGCACGAGGGGGAAGGTCGGGCCCTGGTCGGGCTCGACCGGCTCCAGGGGCGGTGCGCCTACGCCCGCGGCCTCCTCCGCGCGGAAGCCCTCCACCAATCGGTCGAGGTAGAGCGATCGCAAGAGCCCGCGCACGGTGGCGTCGGGGATGCCGAGGTGCGCGGCGACGAGCGACGGGAGGCGCCTCGGATCACCCCCGGCGCGTGCCTCGAGCTCTGCCACCTCCGACGCCTGCAAGCGACCCGCTGCGACCAGGAACGCGGCGAAGCTCCGGTCCCCTTCGGCGGCAGAGACGTGCAGCAGCCCACCGCCGTGAACGGCGAGCGTGCGTCCGCCGACGTCCATGCGTCCGTCGGCGCGTCTCGCTGCGAGGTGCAGGAGCGTCGCAGCGAGGGGACTTGCGGTGGGGCCGTCACCCTCCATGGAGGACGCACATTACCATCGTTCTCACGTCCCGTCGCCGCTTCATTCGTTGCCGATGGCGAGGGAGTCCGAAGACGGTGGCGGATGGTCGGGGTCGGTGCCCCGGGGCACGGGCAAGGCGCTACGAGGATCGCTCGGCGCTCCGCGAGGATCGGGCGGCGTGGCGCCGCGGGGGTCGGGAGGTGTGGCGCCGCCAGGGTCGGGCGGCGTGACGCCGCGAGGGTCGGGCGGCGTCGCCAGGCGGGGATCCGGAGCGGTCACGGTCGCCGGCGGGGTCACGGTCGCAGGGGGCGTCTCGGTCGAAGGCGGAGGGTTCGTGGGCGGCGTCTCGGTCGTCGCCGCCGCTTCCAGTCGCGCCGTCAGCTCGGCCACCTGTCGCTGTGCGACCGCGGCATGGGGTCCGGTGGGCCGGCGCTCGAGATAGTGTCGATAGGCCGCCAGCGCTTGTGCGTCCTGTCCCAGGCGGCGGTAGGAGTCTCCTTCGCCGATGTAGGCGTCGCCGTAGCCGGCGGCTGCCGCAGGGACGAAGTGGCTCAGTGCTCCGCTGGCGTTGCCTGCGTTCAGCGCGACGAATCCGAGGCCCGTCTCGGCCTCCGGGGAGCCGGGTCGCACGCGCAGCGCCGCCTCGTAGTAGGTTCGCGCCTGGCCCACGTCGCCGCTCTCGAGGAACTGATCGGCGCGCGTCACATACCAGTCGTAGTCGCGCCCCGCGGGCACGCCGTGGTCGCCAGCCGCTTCGGTCCCCGGGTGACCGTTGGCCGAATCGGGATTCGCGTCGGCGGCGTTGGGTGGGACGACAGCGACGGCCTCCGCGGCTTGGCCAGCGTCGGGCACGTGGGCGGGCGCGGCGTCTGGAGCGCCTCCATCGAGGATGGCGACGACGGGCGCGGCGGGCGGCAAGCCCTGCGCCATCGCCGTCACCAGGCGCTGGGCCGCGGGGTGGTCGCTGCGGATGGCCAGGATGGCGTCGAGCTGTGCGCGCGCCTCGGCCGGTCGACCGCTGGCCAGGTTGGCGCGGGCGAGCAGCAGGCGCGCCCTGATCAGGGTGCCATCGGCGGCGACGGCGGCGACGGCCTCGTCGCGCGCCGCAGCGACGCCACCTTCCTTGGCCATCGCCAGGAGCGCCGCCGTGAGGTGGAATTCCGCCGTGGGCTCGCGCAGCATCTCGCGCGCACGATCGAGGTGGTGCTGGGCGCCCGTGAGGTCTCCGGTCTGGCGCAGGGCGTTGGCCAGCAGCGTCTCCGCCTCGGCGCTGCCCGGTTCGAGACGCAGCGCGTCTTCCGCGTAGCGTCGCGCGTCGGTCGCCTGCCGCTCCTGATCGTGGCTGACGGCGATGGCTTCCCCGCGCAAGTTGGGATCAACACCTGCACGCGCCAGCAGATCGGAAGCCTGGAAGGCGAGCGCCTGGGCCCACGCCGACTGGGTGCGCGCCAACGCCCGCAACACGCGCGGATCCCGTTCGGCCAGCGCCGTGGCCCGCGTGAACTGGCGAACGGCCTCCTCGTAGCCCTCGAGATCATCGCGAGCCAGCGCCGTCTCTCCGGCGGTCAGGAAACCAGCCGCGCGATCCTCGCCGCCCACGCCCAGTATCGGGGCGATTCGCGGCCACTGCCAGACGCCAGCTCCGACCAGGCCGAGCAGGATCACGACCGCGATCCAGCGTCCGAAATGGCGTCCGCCGCGGACAGGCAATTCGATGTCGTCGTCGTCGTCGACACGCAGGCGCTCCGCGCGCTCGGCCCGTGGGCTCTCCGCGGCCGTCGCCGCGACCTGAAACTCGTCGCCCCGGCGCGTGGGCTTGATGCCGCGTGGCGGGCGACTCGCGCCCGGCCGTGCCTGAGCGGTCTGGGCGGCCGAGGCTTGCGCGGGGGCAGAGGGCGGAGGCGCGGACTGCGGCGCAGGCCGAGCGGGAGCGGGTGGGGCGGAGCGCGGGGGCGCGGGGGCCGGTCGGGGCGCGGCCACCGGTCGAGAGGGAGGCGGCGGGCGGGACGAGTGGCTGGGCTGGCCCACGCCGAAGAGAGTGTCCTTGGCGGCCCGCGGAGGGCCCGGGTCGAAGCTGGGCACACGCGCCGGTGGTGGCATGGACGCCTCCTCGGTCGGCGCGAGCGCACGGGAAGAGCGGTTGGGCTCCGGGCGCGACGACGGGCTGCGTTGAAAGGGGCTGGCCTCGATGGGCATGCCGGAGAGCGTCGAGTCTCGCCGACCTTGGTGTGGGCCCGTAGGCCGACCTTCCTCCTCGACCGCGCGGGCCGCGGCGAAGAAGGTGCGCAGCTCGGCGATGTCCCCGAGGCGCTTGAAGCTCTCCCCCGAGCGGCTGATCTGGTCCTCTTCGTCGAGGCTGCCTTCGGTGATGCGCCGCTGGAGCTCCTTCAGCGATCCCAGCTCGAGCTCACCGCCGTCGCGTCGCCTGACGCGCCACGCGCGCTCTGCTCCTTGGGTGCCCGATCCGGGACGGAAGACTTTGAAGAGATGACCGCAGTTCGTGCACTTGACCGTCGTGCCTCTGGCGGAGACCAGGGTCTCGTCGAACTCGTACTCGGTACCGCAGCGCTCGCAGGTGACGTCCATGGGCCTCGAAGGCCGCGAGCGTACCCGAGGCGCGCGCCACTGTCGAAGAGTGAGCGCCTATTTCATGGCCCTTGCTGGCCCTTCACCGTGCCAGTGGCCTTGGACCTCGGGCTCGGGTAGTGTGCTCGCCCATGCGTACGGACATCGAGCGGTTGGTCGAGGCCGTGGCCCAGCGGGTGCAACTTCGACTCGTGGACGAGCTTCGAAGCACGCCTTGCACCGCCACAGCGGAGCAATGTGAAGGGGACGGACTCTGCGCCGCACGCCGCGCGGGCGACGTCGAGGCGATCCGTCGCGCAGGCGCCAGCCGCATCGGAGCTTCGCCGGGCATCGGCGCGGTGCGTCCCGATCTGGCCGGCATGATCGATCACACGCTGCTTCGCCCCGACACCTCCCAGCAGGATCTGCGCAAGCTGTGCGACGAGGCGCGCGCCTACTCCTTCGCGTCAGTCTGCGTGAACTCGTCCAACGTCGCCTTCTGCAAGCGCCTGCTCGGCGGCAGCGGTGTGATGACCGTGGCCGTGGTCGGCTTCCCGCTGGGCGCCGCGAGCTGGGAGTCCAAGGCCTTCGAGACGCGTCAGGCGATCCGCGACGGCGCCGACGAGATCGACATGGTGCTGAACATCGGCGCGCTGAAGAGCCGCGACTATCGCCTGGTCTCGGAAGACATCGCCGCCGTGGTCAAGGCCGCCGGGCGCCATCCGGTCAAGGTCATCCTGGAGACGGCGGCGCTCGAGCGCGACGAGAAGGTCGTCGCCTGCGCGCTGTCCAAGGCCGCGGGTGCGGCCTTCGTCAAGACGTCCACGGGCTTCGGCGGCGGTGGCGCGACCATCGACGACGTGCGCCTGATGCGACAGATCGTCGGCGACGACATCGGTGTCAAAGCGTCGGGCGGAGTGCACAACGCCGCGGAGGCCGACGCCATGGTGGCCGCCGGGGCCACGCGCATCGGCGCCAGCGCGTCCATCGAGATCGTCATGGGCAAGCAGGGCGACTCCGCCTACTGACGCGCTTTCCCGGGCCGGGCTGGCTTCGAGTGCGTCAAAGCGGTCGCCGTAGCTGGACTTGGCCGCGCGACGGTCTTAAGTGCCTGCCATGACCGTACTTCACGTCACCGACGCGACCTTCGAGGCGCAGGTCCTCACCTCCGAACTGCCCGTGCTGATCGATCTGTATGCAGATTGGTGTCAGCCCTGCAAGATGATCGCCCCCTTGGTCGAGAAGCTCGCGACCGAGTACGCGGGCAAACTCGTCGTCGCCAAGGTGAACGTCGACGAGAACCCAGGGCTGGCTCAGGCGCTGCGCGCGCAGTCCATCCCCATGCTCGTGGTGGTCGCGGGCGGGCGCGTGGCCGCGGAGCAGGTCGGCGCGCTCGACGAGGCGGCGCTGCGCAAGTTCGTCGAACCCTTCTTGCCGGGCGCCGGCGACAAGCTCGAGGCCCAGGAGCTCTCGGCGCTGCTGACCAAGGGGCGCGCCCAGGCGGTGGACGTGCGCGACGCGGCGTCCTTCGGTCGCGCGCACCTGCCTGGAGCCATCCACGTGGCCGCGAGTGAAGCGCCCGTCCGTGCCCAGGAGCTGAGCGGCGCGGCCGATGGGCGTCTGCGCGTGCTCTATGGGCGCACGGACACCGAGGCGCGTGAAGCCGCGGCGGCCGTTCAGGAGGTCGGCGTGCCGGTGGGCTATCTGGCCGGCGGCATGCTCGGTTGGGAGGCCGAGGGCTTGCCGATCGAGCGCGGCTGATGGTTCGCAGGCGGTTGCCCCGCCTGGGCGAAAAGGCAGCGCCTGTTGGTGCTGTGAGCCCGAATCTAGAACTGACCGAGCTTCCTCGCAGCGTCTGGATCGATGCGCGACCCACGCCCGACGTCGCTCGACGCTTCGCCCAGAGCGTGCGCGAGCGGGCCACCGTGGCGCTTCATGGCATCGAACTCCGGACCGACTCGTTCGTGCTGGACGGAGTCGAATGGGGCAGCCTCGAGGCGTTGATCGGCCGCGTGCGGGACGTCCTGGCCGAGGAGCCGGCGGCGGCTTGGCTGCTGCTCGGGGACCGCTCGGGTTCGGTCTTCCGCCCGACCTGCGTCGTGCAGCTGGGTCCGCCTCGGCTCTTCAGTTCGACCGTGGCGCCGATGCCGCTCGTGCGGCTGGCTCATCCGCGTGATGAGGTGGCGGACGCGCTGGCTCGGTCCCTCGCCTCACCCTGACCCGCCCTGGCACGGTGGGATCCTCTCGATGCGCGTCGTCAACGTCGACGACTTGTCCCGACCCGCCGCGCAGACTACACCCCGGCCCGAATGCAGGCCGCGACTCGAAGTCGCGCTGCCCCCCACCGCACCTGGACGCTGTCGCATGGCCCAAACCTCACCTTTTGTACCCGGCCTGGCCGGAATCCCCTGCGCAAAGAGCGCGATTGGCATGGTCGATGGCTCGGCCGGCAAGCTCCAGTATCGGGGCTATCCCATCGAGGATCTGGCCAAGGCGTGCAGCTTCGAGGAGGTCGTGTACCTGCTGCTGCTCGGTGAGCTGCCCACGGAGGCCCAACTCGCGCCGTTTCGCGACGAGATGGTGCGCGAGCGAGAGATCAGCTTCCGCGCCATCGACGTCTTCGAGCGTCTGCCGGAGCGTGCCCATCCCATGACGGCGCTGACCATCGGTGTCTCCACCCTGGGGACCTACTACGAGGGCGATCACGTCGAGGACCTCGCGCTCAGCCGCGCCATCGCCGTGCGCTTGACCGCCAAGGTGCCGACCTTGGTCGCCGCCTGGCATCGCATTCGCCAGGGCAAGCGCCCCGTGCCGCCGCGCGCCGATCTCGGGCACGCCGAGAACTTCCTCTACATGCTCGATGGAGAGGTCCCCGATCCCATGGCCGCGCACGTGGCCGAGGTCGCGCTGATCCTCCACGCCGAGCACTCCATGAACGCCTCGACCTTCGCGGCGCGCGTCACGGGCTCGACCCTGGCCGATCCCTACGCCGTGGTGGCCTCCGCCGTCGGCGCCTTGTCCGGTCGGCTCCATGGCGGAGCGAACGAACGGGTGCTCGACATGCTGCGCGCCATCCCCGATCCGTCGCCCGAAGGCGTGCGTCGCTGGGCCGAGGACAGGCTCGCCCGACACGACAAGATCATGGGATTCGGCCACCGCGTGTACAAGGTCAAGGATCCACGCGCGGACATCCTACAGAACCTCGCGACGGACCTGTTCGCCAAGCTCGGGCGCACGCCGATCTACGATCTGGCGGTCGAGCTCGAAGGCCAGATGGAGAAGCTCGTCGGCCACAAGGGCATCTACCCGAACGTCGATTTCTACAGCGGCATCGTCTACGAAAAGCTGGGCATCCCGGTGGATCTCTTCACGCCGGTGTTCGCGGTCGCGCGCGTGTCGGGTTGGCTCGCGCATCTGCTCGAGCAGCTCGAGGACAACCGCATCTTCCGTCCGAGCCAGATCTGGGTCGGCGAGAAGGATCGCACCTTCGTGCCCATGGCCGAGCGCTGAGCATCCCGAGGCGCTGACCCTTCAGCGCAGTCCGTCCGTTCAGGGCACTCCGTCGCAGGCGTCGACGACGCCGTCGTGCACGTTGGGGCGCAGGTGCAGGCGCGCGTCGAGGTCCCCAGTGGTGACGATGTGGCAGTGCGCGTCGAGCATCACGGCTTCGGCGTGCAAGGGCAGCCGCTGGAGCATGGCCACGGCGCGCTCCGGTCCCAGCACGAAGGCGGCGGTGGAGAGGGCGTCGGCGTACAGGCCGCTGGGCGCGATGAGGGTGGTCGAGATCGAGCGCCGCGCGGGCAGACCCGTGCGCGGATCGAGGATGTGGTGCCAGCGCTGTCCCTCGGCGTCGAAGAAGAAGTGTTCGTAGTCGCCCGAGGTGGAGATGGAGCGATCGACCACCTCCAGGAAGGCGAAGTAGTCGCCCTCCTGCCTGGGATGCTGGATGCCCACGCGCCAGGGCCTGTCGCCGTGCAGGCCGTGCACCTGCACCTGGCCACCCCCGAAGAGCACGTAGCTCTGGATGCCCGCCTGGCGCAGGATCGCTCCCGCGCGATCCAGGGCGTAGCCCTTGGCGATGCCGCCGGTGCCGATGGTCATGCCGCGACGCTTCAGGCGCACCGTGTGGGCCTCTTCGTCGAGCTCGATGTCGCGGTAGTCGATGAGTCCGAGGCGCGCCCGGATCTCGCGACGCGATGGCACCACCTGCTCGCCGGGGTGGAAGTCGTAGAGCCCGCGTAGCGCCGCCCAAGACAGGTCGAAGGCGCCTTCGCTCGCGCGCGAGACCTCGAGGCCGGCGTGGATGACGGCGTAGGTGTCCTCTCCGACGTGGATCGGGGGGCCTCCCGCGCCCTGGTTGAGGCGCGAGACCTCGCTCCCCGGTTGCCACTCGCTGAGCACGCCCTCGAGCCGCGCGATCTCGTCGAAGGCCGCGCGGAT
>JAACVI010000393.1 GCA_009992505.1 Myxococcales bacterium | reverse complement strand
TCGCCTCGAGCGCACGGTGCCCATCGCCGCCGGAGCGGCCGGGCTGCTGGCGCTGCTCCTGGTGGGCGGCGCCTTCATCTGGCGCCAGACGCGTGAGGTGAGCGTCAGCGTCACCGATGTGCGCTCGGATTGGGTCGACGGAGGCGTGGGCGGACCTCCCGTCACGCGGCAGCTCACCTACACCTCCACCAGCGGTCCCGCCCTGGGCGCGACCTCACCCGACGCCTCGGTCGCGACGATCAAGCCCGACGCTGCCGTAGCTGCCCACGCGGACGCGGGCGTCGAACAGCACGCGCAGGCGGCGTCGGGGTTGCGCAGACATTCCAACCGACACGACCCGGGCGAGGCGTCCGCGGCTGCGCCCGAGCGCAACGCCCATCCCGCGAACACACCCGGAGCCGGGATGCCGCCGGGCGGGGGCATGACGCGCGAACAGATCGCGAGCCTCGAGGAGACGGCGCGAAACTACGAAGCGCAGGCGACGGCCATCGAGCAGCTGCTGGATCAGGTGCAGGGCATGCGCGACAAGACGCGCGGCCTGACGGACGGACACGAGCCCACGATCTGCGCGCCCGGCGTGCTCACGGCGCTCCCGACCCACAGCGACGTGCCCACGGTCGTCAGCACGGCCCAGACGCTGAGGGGCGAGATCACTCGCCTGTGTCAGCCCTTCCACAACCTGCGCACGCCGCCGGACTCCATCCGCGGCGACCTCCACAACCTGCCCAGCACCATCGACGCCGCCCTGACACGCGCCCGTGACCAGAGCGTGAGCACGAATGAACCCACCGCCGTGGCGGAGCAGATCGCCCAGGCGCTGGAGCAGGCGCGCACGGCCATCGCCGGGGTCCCCGAAGGCCGCCGACCCTTCCCGTGCAGCTCGGCCCCCTTCCACCAACTGAAGCGGCTCGAATCCGCGGGCAACCGCTACGCCGGATCCGCGGCCCAAACCGTGACGCGGCTGCGGGATAACATCTGTCGCGGCCTGGGCACGGACCTCGCGGCGCTCCGCAGCTCGGCCTCGGGCTTCTCGGATCGCCTCGACCAGATCGAGGGCACGCTGCGCACCACCGCCGCGAGTTACCGCGGCATCGTGCGCCAGACTCGAGCCGCGATCCGATGAAGCACTTGAATCGACCGACCGCGGGAGCGTCCAGACCTTGGATGTCGACCTCTCCTTGGCGCGCCACCCTCGTGCTCGGCCTCGTGCTCGCGTCGCCGCTGCCCGTCCTCGCCGACGGCGGCGGCAGCGTGACCTGTCCCAATGGGACCGCTCAGCCACTGCGCGACTGCGACGCGGAGGCCTCCGATCTCGACCAGCGGTTGAACCCGCTGCTCGAGCAAGCGACGCACCTGCCGGGACAGGATGGCCTGCGCGCAGCCGTGGTCGACGCCCTCCGCAGCCTTCGCCTCGCGCGCGTGCAGCTCTGCCGCGATTGGAACGTGTGCGCGGTCGAGGCGAACATGCACTCGGCCCGACTGGCCAGCATCGATCGGGAGCTCTCTGGCGCGGCCCGTCTGCTCGACCTCTTCGCGCGGCGGCGACGGGACGGACAAGCCGCGCTGGGCACGTGGGCGAGCGGCCTCGAGAGCCGAATCTCGGTCGGGGCCACGAACCCTCCCGGCACACCCACGATGATCCCGCCCTCCCCGCAGGTGACCGCGCAGATCCTGGAGGTCGTGGCCAACCTCGAGGCACAGATCGCGGACATCGAGGCTGCGCGACCGATGGTGGCGCGCGTACGCGACGAGCTCGCCCTGCCCGCGGACGGAAGCCCGCCCCGCGCCTGCGGGAGCCAATCCACGCTGCGCGACGACCTGAGCGCGGCCATCCGCGCCGGGGGAAACCAGAGCTCCAGCTTGTCGTCTCTGCGACGGCAGCTCGACGACATCTGTGAGCGCTTCGCCCGCTGGCAGTCCCCCGACGACGGCCTGGTCGCGCGCGAGCTGAGCTTCATCGAGCATCTCGGTCGCGTGGAGGGTTGGATGCACGACATCGAGGACTGCGTCCACTCCCAGGGCTGGAACAGGCACTGCGAGAACAACTACGGCGCTCAGCCCGAGCGCGCCGTGGAGCAGGTCCGGCGCGCGTTGCGGCTCCTCGCGCAGGTCCGCACGGCGCTCGAGAACGTGCCCAACACTCGACCCTTCCCGTGTCGCGCGCCCATCTGGGCGCGGCTGAAGGACAGTCAGTTCGACGGGCACATCGTGCAGATCAACGTGCCTCGCATCGGCACCGACGCGGCGCGCCTGTGCCAGAGCATCGGCGTGGACGAGGAGGGCATGAGTCGCAGGGTCCAGCAGCTCGACGACGAGGTCGCGCGCACCCTCGCGCAGCTCACGCAGCAGGCCACCACCTACCGCTCGTCGTTGCATCAGCTGAGGGCGAACTTCCACCTCGACCCCTGAGCCGACGCCGCCCTCGCGCTGCTCCTCGCTGCTCCTCGATGCCCATTTACGGGCCACAACCCAGCCCCTAGAATGCGTTCCATGCGAAGCTCGAGCGCGCCGTGGCTGTCCCTCCTCCTCTTCGCCACCGCGTGTGGCGGAGGCTCGAACGCCGGCGTCCATGCATCCGTGGATGCCAGCGCGCGCGATGGCGCAGTCCTCGACGGCCAGATCGCCGACGCCGCTCCCGACGCACGCGACGACGGACCGCTCGCCGGCCTGAGCTTCGGCCGCTGGAACAAGGTGGAGATCCCCGGCACCGTCTGCGGCGACGGCAGCCAGTACAAGTTCTTCGTCAACCCCACGCACTTCAGCGATAACCTCGTCGTCTACTTCGAGCCGGGTGGCGCCTGCTGGGACTTCGACAGCTGCTCGCATCGCGGCGGCGTCATGGGCGCGGCCAACCCCAACGGCATCCCCGACAACCACATGGATCTGTGGCGCGTCGCGGCGCCGATCATCGTGCGCAACGACGCCAACCCGCTCAAGGATTGGAACTACGTCTTCGTTCCCTACTGCACGGGCGACATCCACAGCGGGCGCAGCGTGCACACCTACGTCGATCCCACGGGCGTCGAGCCGGACCTCGTCTGGCACCACGCGGGACGCGCCGACAACCAGGCCGTGATCGGCTGGATCGGGGAGCACTTCACGCGCTCGATCCCGAAGATGCTGCTGACGGGCTGCAGCGCGGGCGGCGCCGGCTCCCTCGCGAACTACTACTTCTATCGCAAGGATCTGCCGAACGTCGAACACGGCTACCTGCTCAGCGACTCGGGACCGATCTTCCCCGACGCAGGCAACTCCAAGCCCATGCACGACACCATCCGCGCGGCGTGGGATCTCGACGGCCTGATCCACGACGAGATCCCGGAGTACGAGCGCGAGCTGAGCGATCTCGGCGCGCTGAACGATCTGCTCGCGAACGAGTTCCCCGACGACCGTCTGTCCTCGGTCTTCTTCCGGCTCGACTACAACTACTCGCTCTACTCCTACAGCCGCTTCTACGCCGACCCCCCTCGCAGCGAGATCTACCGCCTGTGGTGGGAGGACACGCAGTTGATGATGGCGCAGTAC
>JAACVI010000385.1 GCA_009992505.1 Myxococcales bacterium | reverse complement strand
GACGCCCGCGTGGTAGTAGCGCGGCGAGGGCCCGCCGGTCGCGTCGATGCGGCTCCAGACGTTGGTGCCGAGATCGAGGGCGTAGGTGTCGCCGCTGCCCGTGGGCGAGAGCCCGCTGCTGGAGGTGTTGCCGCCGAAGATGATCAGACGTCCTCCGTCGGCGTCGAGGCCAGCGACGGCGTTGCTGCGCGGGGAGGGCGCGTCGCCCGTGGTCGAGAGCTGGCTCCAGCTGTCCGTGCCGAAGTCGAAGGCCCAGGTCTCGTTGTAGAGCGTGTAGACGCCGGAGCTCGAGCGCTCCCGGCCGCCGAAGAGAAGCGCGCGATCGTTGGCCACGTCGAGCACGAACTTGCCGCGCGCGCGGGCGCCGGGGCCAGCCGTGACGCTCAGCTGGGTCCACGTCTCACAGGTCGTGTCGAAGGCCCAGACCTCGTCCGTGTAGGAGTAGTTGGGCATGCACGCGAGGGGCGACGCCAGGTTGCCGGCGTAGACGATGATGCGTCCGCGGGCCTGGTCCATCACGGCCGAGAGCTCCCCGCGACCTGGGAAGATCGCCCCGGGATCACAGCTACCCGCGTCGGGCATGGCCGCGTCGGAGCCGCCGTCGGTCATCGTGGCCGAGTCCGGCATTCCGCCGTCGCCGGGGCCGCTGTCCGCGGGGGTGGAGTCATCGCCACAGCCGAGGGCCAGGGCACACACGAGTGAGATCAAAGCGATGCGCATCGGGCCAGGTTATCTACCTTCGCTCGCCGCGCAAGTGGTCCCGGCTGTCTGTGGTCTCTCTCGGTCTAGGGTTGCCCGCGTGGGTCCAGGCGGCGAGACTCCAGCTTTTGCCGCGCGTCCCCAGTGGGGGACTTTGGCCCCGTCAGGATTGTTCATGCCCCACGGTCGCTCACCCGACCTCTCGAGTTCGAGCCCCGATCTCGCCTCCTCGGCGCAGGTTGGTTCCCATCCTCGTCACGCCTCCGCTCGGCACCACAGCCACGCGCTGCCCCTGCGCGAGCAAGCGATGCGGGATCTGCTCCGCCTCTCCGTCACCCACCTCACCCCTCGGCGAGCGTGGACGTGGACCGGC
The DNA here is from genome assembly GCA_009992505.1 of Myxococcales bacterium. Lineage (GTDB taxonomy): Bacteria > Myxococcota_A > Polyangia > Polyangiales > Houyiibacteriaceae > JAADHO01. Next base: position 3,325 of record JAACVI010000385.1, on the reverse strand, counting down.
TTCGGCGCCGCCTTCGTGGCCCTGCGCGGGATGGTGCGCGGAGCGCGCGCGCTGGACGATCTGATCTGGCCGCAGATCGCGGACCAGCCCGTGCAGGCGCCGGTCTTCATCTACGCCAACGCGCGTAGCGGCACGACCATGCTGCATCGTCTGATGAGCATGGACGAGGATCGCTTCTCGCCCTTCATGCTCTACCAGTCGATCTTCAGCGCCGTCAGCCTGCAGCGCCTGATCCAGCTGCTCGCCAAGCTCGACCAGCCGGTCTTTCAGGGTGCGCTCCGCGGTGGCGTCGATTGGATCAACAGCAGGTTCTTCAGCGGCTGGGAGGGCATCCACAAGCTCGGCATCGACGAGGCGGAGGAGGACGAAGCCACCTTCGTGCTCAGTCTCTACTCGCCGACCGTGACGCTGGTCTTTCCCTTCGCGGAGAAGCAGCGCGAGCTCTCGCGTCTCGACGATCTGCCCGACGCCGAGCGTCACGCCTTCATGGACTTCTACGAGGACACGCTGAAGCGTCACCTCTTCGCCTCGGGCCACGGCCGCACCTTCATCAACAAGAACGTCTTCTTCACCTCGCGCGTGCGCGCCATGGCGGAGCGCTTCCCGGACGCGCGCTTCATCTACATGGTGCGCCACCCCTACGAGTCGCTGCCCTCCTTCCTCGACATGTTCCACGAGAAGTGGGTGACCCACTCTCCGCACATCGACAGCAACTCGCCCGAGGCGCAGGCGCTCGCGGCGCTGGCCTTCGACGCCTACCGCTACGCCCTCGAGTGCCAGAACGACCTGCCCGAGGACCGCTTCCTCGTGGTGCGCTACGAGGATCTGATCGCGGATCCCAAGGCCACGGTCAAGCGCATCTATGGCGAGTTCGGCTGGACCATCTCGCCCTCCTTCGCCGCGCGCCTGGAGGAAGTGCGCAGCCAGCAGCGCAACTACCAGAGCGAGCACGGCTACAGCCTGGAGCAGTTCGGCCTGACGAAGGAGCGCGTCTACCAGGAGCTGCCCGAGCTCTTCGAGCGCTTCGGCTACGAGCGCTGAGCCTCGCCCCGAGCGCGTATCACGATGATACGGGTAGGCCCGGTTTTGTCGAAATCATTGCGCATTGTAGCTAATTCAGCCCCAAAGCTTCCAGGGACCTTTCGCAGCATCCGTATGCAGGACGCCTTCGCTGGGGCTTGACGCTCCCGGGCGTGGAGCTTATGAGGTTTCAAGAAGTCTTGAAGCTTCGCCAAGCCATGGCCACTCTCTCCCACGCAACTCCGAGCGATGATTCCGGCGAGCCCTCGATGCCCGCCGCGGACACGGAGCGGCTGTGGGCGGCGAGCCTGCGGGCCGCGGATGCCGTGGGAAGACTCGTGGAGTTCTGGGGCTTCTCGCGCCATCTGGGTCGCGCCTACGTGCTGCTCTACTTCTCGGAGGAGGCGCTGCCCACGTCGGAGTTGGCCGCGCGGCTGGGTCTGAGCCCGAGCGCGACCTCCTCCGTGCTGAGCGAGCTGATGGGCTGGCACGCGGTGCGCAAGGTCTGGCGAACGGGCGAGCGGCGCGCGTACTGGGAGGCGGATCAGAGCCCCTGGCGCGTGGTCCGCGGTGTGCTCGGTCGACGCGAGGGCCCCCTCTTGGTGGAAGCGCTGGCGAGTCTGGGCGAGGCCGAGGCGCTGCTGGGCGGCGCCCACGCGGGCCGGCGGCGCACACGCTTCCTTCGGCGTAGGCTCGCGGGCCTCAGGCTCGTGACGAAGACGGCACAGGGGGTGGTCTCTGCCCTCGCGGACGGAAAGCCGGCAGCCCCGGCGACAAGCGAGCCCGACCCCGAGTCGGGCCCGGCGGAAAGGTAGACGCGCATGACATCCCTGGCCGTGGCGGCCACTTCGACACCAGCCGCCCGAGTGAAGGAGACCGACGTGCTCGGCTCCCTGAAGAAAGTGTGCGAGGCCCATGGCCTGGGCGAGATGTCGCGGCATCTCGTGTCATTGGGCGAGCTCGTACGCCGGGACATGGTCAACGTGGAGCGCGCACTCTCCGAGCTGCCCCTGCGCTCGGACGTGGTGGGCGACAGCGCCGGACACCTGGTCGCGCTCGGAGGCAAGCGCCTGCGGCCCGTGTGCGTGGCCCTGGCGTCTCGGCTCGGCACGGGATTCGGCCCGGCCGCGCACGAGCTGGCCGTGGCCGTCGAGCTCGTACACTGCGCGACCCTCTTGCACGACGACGTCGTGGACGTGGGCGACACGCGCCGTGGCGCGCCCGCCGCGCGCGCGGTCTATGGCAACGCCGCCTCGATCTTCGCGGGCGATTGGCTGCTGGTCGAGGCGCTGCGCCGTGTGGTCGGCGCGGGCGTGGACGGGACCCTCGGGCTCCTGCTCGACATCATCGACGAGATGATCCGCGGCGAGGCCGTGCAGCTCGAGAGCCGGGGGCGACTGGATCTCCCGGCCGCGACCTACTTCGAGATCGTGGAGGCCAAGACCGCCGCGCTCTTCCGCTGGGCCATGGTCGCGGGCGGTCGCGCGGGCGGCCTCGCGGAGCAGGAGCTGCTCGCCCTCGAACGCTTCGGTCGTCAGCTCGGGGTGGCGTTCCAGCTGGTCGACGATCTCCTCGACTACGAGGGCGACGGCAAGGTCACAGGCAAGGCGCCCTTCGCGGATCTGCGCGAAGGCAAGATGACCTATCCCCTGATCCTGGCGCTCGAACGCGACCCCTCCCTGCGGCCTCTGCTCGAACAGATCGTGGCCTTGGGCGCGGACGGCGTGCTCGAGCCCACCGCGGGCGCTCGCCTGGTCGAGGCGCTGACGCGCACGGGAGCTGCTGAAGACTCTCGTCGCCTGGCACACGAGCGATCGCTCGAGGCCGTCGCCTGCCTCGAGAACCTGGTGGAGTCGCCCGCCAAGGACGCCCTCGTCACCGTCGCGCGCGCCACCGTGCATCGGGAGAAGTGAAGATGACCCTCGACCTCTCTCCCCGCACGACGAACCATGGCGCCGACAGTCGCGAACGCGACGCCGACGACGCGCCCTCGAGTCGCATCCCTGGCTTCTACGCCAAGACCCTCGAGGAGCGCCTCGATCGCCTCTTCGAGCTCGGCCTGCTGAGCGAATCCGGGCGTGCCCACCTCGCTCGTGGTGGCGGACTTCCCCTCGATGTGGCGGACCACATGAGCGAGAACGTCGTGGCCTGTCATGGGCTGCCGCTCTCCATCGCGTTGAACTTCCGCGTCGCGGGTCGCGACGTGCTCGTGCCCATGGCCGTGGAGGAGCCCTCGGTGGTCGCGGGCGCCAGCAACGCGGCGCGCCTGCTGCGCAGCGGGGGCGGCTTCGAAGGGCACGCCACC
>JAACVI010000086.1 GCA_009992505.1 Myxococcales bacterium | reverse complement strand
GCTCTCGGCCCGCGAGGCTCCCCACCTCGCCGTGCTCGCGCAGCAGGGCGTCGCCGGTGTGCTCGAGGACGTGCCGCTGCGAATCGCCAAGATCGTCGAGATGAGAGGCTATCCGGAGCTCGCCCAGCAGGTCGCGTCCCAGCTCGCGGCCGCGGGTCTGAAGCGCTCGGTCTGGGCCGCGGTGGAGGTGAACGAGGGCCGTCGCTTCTTCGTGATCGCCTCGAGTCCGACCATCGCCGAGCCGGATCTCGCCGTCGTGCAGCTCTTCGCCGCGCAGGTGGGCGCGACCATGCAGCACGGCGAGGTCAGCGCGACCAACACGCGCGAGCAGCGCCTGGCCGCCCTGGGGCAGATGTCCGCTCTGCTGGCCCACGAGGTGCGCAACCCGCTGGCCGTGATGTTCCAGGCCTACGCCCAGCTGCGTCGTCGTGTCGGAGAGGCGGCCCCCATCGCCGATCTGATGGAGATGGTCGAAGAGGAGGCGCGCCGCCTCGACAAGCTGGTGAACGATCTGGTCGGCTTCGCCGGTCCCACGCGCCCGCGGCTCGAGGAGCTCACCTTGTTGCCGCTGATCGAGTCCTCGATCGCGAGCCTGGAGGAGAGCGTCGAGACCGTGCGCGTCGAGCTCGCGCCGCTGCCCGATCTCCCGCTGCTGCGCGCCGATCCGCTGCTGATGCGCCAGGCGATGACGCACCTCTTGAGCAACGCCGCCGATCGCGCCGGTGAGGCGGGCAGCGTGCGCATCTGGGCCGAGCACGTCGTGGGCAAGGGTGTGCGCGTGTGCGTCGCGAACGACGGAGAGGCGCTGCGCGAAGAGGTCGCCGCGCGCGTGTTCGAGCCCTTCTTCACCACCAAGGCGACGGGCAGCGGGTTGGGGCTCGCCGTCGTGCGCCGCCTGATCGAGGATCAGGGCGGCAGGGTGACGCTCGACCGGGACCAGCCCGGCGTGAGCTTCTCCATCCGGCTGCCCGCGGTCGAGTAACTCGTCGCGTGACTCAGGGAGTCGTCTGCTGAGGCCTCAGGCCCCGCAGGCTGATGCTCGTGACGGCGCCCGAGAAGACGTGCGCGCGATACCAGCCCAGGCTGACCATCTCGCCGTCCACGCGTCCCAGGGCCGCGACGTCCACGGGACCCTCGGGGATGTCGAGCGCGGCGTAGAGACCGAGCAGGCTCGTGCCTTCGGTGCGGCTGGCGACGGGCAGAGGGTTGTCCGGGTTGTCGTTGAAGTAGGCGAACACTTCGGGCTCGGGGTTGGTCGCGACCTGGGCGAACTCGATGCGCGTGTCGGTGCAGTCGTGGACCTCGCCCGCGACCACGCCCGAGCCGGAGCGGATGCCGCTCACCAGGCCGGCGGTCAGCGGGATACTGGTCCAGTCGGAGGTGGAGAGGATGCGCGCGCGGTAGCGCCAGCGGGGCCCGGCGAGGGCGGGGTCGGACATGGTGGCGCAGGCGTCCGTGGCGGGCGGGTCACGCTCGAGCTCGGTGTGGAGCGCCATCTGGTTGTAGGAGTAGATGGTCTTCCAGAAGTCCGGCGCGCCGCTCTGCTTGATGATCAGCGGGGTGTCGCTGGGGATGCCCTCGATGAAGTAGAAGCCGAGCTGACGGGTGCCCGTGACCATGTCGCTCTCGACCTCGTTCTCGGACTCGGCGCAGGGATCGCCGGTCGAGGCGCTGGCCGAGCCGAGCAGGGGGCCCAGGTTTCCGTCCGCGCCTTCTTCGTAGATCTCGATGGTGATGTTGTCGGCGTCACCGCCGTTGCCGAAGACGTCCACCACGCCGTAGACCGTCACCATCTCCGAGGCCTCGGCCGTGACGTAGCCCGCGGGGTCGAAGCAGGAGAGATCGGGCGCGCCGTCGTTGGCGCTGGCGTCGCAGAAGTCGTCCGTGGGGGTGCGCGTGACGCCGCCGGAGGTCGTGAGCTGGGCGCAGCCGACGCGGTTGGTCGTGAAGTCGGTCTCCGTGCGCGGCGTGGGAATGCAGTTGCAGGCCGACTCCGTCTGCGCCGAGCTGCAGCGGGGTGCGGTGCACATGCCGGTGAAGGTCTCGTCGCCTTGCACCAGATCCGCCACGGACCCGTCTGTGTTCATGCCGGCGTCCGCCGGGGTGCTGCCGCCACCGCAGCCCACGGCCAGCAGGAGGGCGGTCGACAGGCACGCGCCGGTCAGGCGGTGGTCGAAGCGGGGGGTCGATCGAAGCTGGTTGCGCACGGGTTCCTCCTGAAGGTCAGCACGCAAGGTAGACGGCCAGGTGCTTACACTCAATAGTTCTCGCCCATTGGCCGCCCGGTCGGGCGAACCAGGATCTTCCGCCACAGAACGCCCGAACGTTGACGTGTGGAGGCCCGAGCGAGTATCTCTGGGCTACCCCTCGGAGGAGAAGCATGGCGTTGATCGAAACGGAAGAGGCTGCTCGCAGACTGGCTCGTGCCATCGCCAGCGATCTCTCGCTCTACAACGAGGAGAAGATCGTCGACGGCGTGAAGCGCGACAACCTCTACGACGCCCTCGCGGCCGAGATCGAGGAGGGCAGGGCGCTGTTCAAGAGCCGTGTCTCGCCGGACCTCTACGGCAAGAACTTCTACGATCGCGCGATCATCGACATCCTGGTCAAGTCCAAGGGACACATCGCGTCCAAGATGTGGTGAGGACGGCGGCCCGCGTGCAGCGGCCCCGAATCCATCACCACTCGACTCGCCGACCATTTCCATGACCCATCCAGGCGAGGCGCTCGAGCCCATCGAGCTTCGAATCACCGACGAGGAAGCCGGCGAGCGGCTGGATCGCGTGCTGGCCGCGCGGGATCTCGGTCTGTCCCGCGCCGTGCTCCAGCGCCTGATCGCGGACGGCAAGGTGCAGGTCGACGGCCACGCGCCTTCCCAGCGTGAGCCGGCGCGCGCGGGCGCCACGGTCTCGATCTTCGTGGAGCCCCCGCCGCCCATGGACGCGGAGCCCGAAGACCTGCCCCTCGACGTCCTGTACGAGGACGCGCACCTCGTCGTGATCGACAAGAAGGCGGGCATGGTGGTGCATCCCGCGCCGGGCCACCCCCGCGGCACGCTGGTCAACGCCATCCTCTATCACTTCGGTGTGGAGGGGGCGTCCGGGGATCGTCCCGGCATCGTGCATCGCCTCGACAAGGACACCAGCGGCGTGATGGTGGTCGCGCGCAGCACGGCCGCCCACGAGGCGCTCTCTCGCGCCTTCGCCGACCACGACATCGACCGACGCTACCACGCCCTCGTGCGCGGTCTCTTCCCCAAGGAGCAGACCTACGACACGCTCCACGCGCGCCACCCTGGAGACCGAAAGCGCTTCTCCAGCCTGGTCTCACGAGGTCGTCGGGCGGTGACGGTGGTGCGTCCGCTGGAGACGCTCTTCGGATCGACGCTGGTCGAGTGCACGCTCCACACCGGGCGCACCCATCAGATTCGCGTGCACCTGTCGGAGGCTGGACACGCCATCCTCGCCGACAGCCTGTACGGCCGCACGCCGCGGGATCCGCGTCTGAGTCGAGTGGCCCAGGCTCTGGGAAGGCAGGCGCTGCACGCCGCCGTCTTGGGCTTCGCGCATCCTGTCACGCAGGAGCCCATGCACTTCGAGACGCCCCCTCCGGCGGATTTCCAGGCCGCGCTGGACGCGCTCCGCGGGGACTGAGGGGCGCACCTCGACGCCGCCTGCGGTGCGCTGAGGTCGGGCGACTTTGGCCCCCATTTGCTTCCATATCCGCTACGATGCGCGCGTGGCTTGCTTGCTTTCGACCGTCCCGCGTCTCGGGGCCCTGCTGCTCGCGCTCGCGCTGATGTCGGCGCTCTCGCCGCGGGTCGCCAGCGCCCAGCAGCCCGGGCGCAGCATGGATCTGCAGCTCTTCCGGCCTGCGGCGGGTCAGAGCGCGACCTTCACCATCGATCGCACGGAAGTCCCGCGCCACCTCAGCTTCAACTTCGGCCTCGACGCGAGCTACGCCCACGGGCTCTTGATGCGCACCTCCGACGGCACGAACGTCGTCCCCTGGCGCGCGCAGGCGGAGCTGTTGGTCTCCCTCGGCCTGTTTCAGCGCCTGGAGCTCGGCTTGGCCTTGCCCGGCACGGCCGCGCGCTACGCCAGCGATCCCTTCCTGGGCGTCGCCGACACCACCCAGATTCGACCCGCGGACGTGCGCCTCAGCGTGAAGGCGCCGATCTTGCGCGGAGACTTCCGCCTCTCGGCCAAGCTGGTGCTCTCGCTGCCCACGGGCTCGGCGACCTTCGCGGCCGCGCGCTACTGGACCAGCGACCCGAGCGTGCTCGTCTCGTACGAGGTGGGCTCCCTGACCCTGGCGGGTGAGCTGGGCTACCTGCTGCGTAAGCGTGCGTCCCTGGTCGACGTCGGCGTGGGCGCGAACGGCCAGCTCGAGATCGACGACGAGCTGCACCTCGCCGTGGGCGCGCGCTACGCGCTTCACCCGCGCGTGGCGCTGATCGCCGAGGTGACCTCGCACATGGGCTTTCCGGGCCGCAGCGCTCGCGCCAACGAGTTCCCGATGGACGGCAACCTGGGCGCGCGCTTCACGGCGGCGCCAGGCTTCACCATCGACGTGGGCGGCGGGACCTCACTCGTCTCGGGCTATGGCGCCCCGGACTATCGCTTCTTCACGATCGCACGCTACGCCACGGAGCACGAGCCCTGCGCCGCGGGTCCGGAGGACTTCGACGGCTTCGAGGATGGCGACTTCTGCGCCGATCCGGACAACGACGCCGACGGCATCCCCGACGACGTGGACGAGTGTCCCAACGACGCGGAGGACGTGGACGGCTTCCTCGACGAGGACGGCTGCCCGGACGCGGACAACGACGCCGACGGCATCCTCGACGCCGCGGACCAGTGCCCGATGCAGTCCGAGGATCTCGACGGCTATCAGGACACGGACGGCTGCCCCGAGCCGGACAACGACGAGGATGGAATCCTCGACGGCGTCGATCAGTGCCCGATGGAGCCGGAGGATCAGGACCACTACGAGGACGACGACGGCTGCCCCGAGCCGGGACCGGCCGAAGCCGTCGTCACCGTCACCGACACCCGCATCCTGATCTCGGAGCGCGTCTACTTCGAGTTCGACCGCGACACCATCCGCTCCGTCAGCCTGCCGCTTCTGGATCAGGTCGCCTCCGTGATCGCCGATCTGCCGGAGAATCGCGTGGTGCGCGTCGAGGGCTACACCGACTCCGAGGGTGTCCACGGCTACAACGTGGACCTCTCCTACCGTCGCGCGCGGGCCGTGGTCGAGTACCTGACGAGCAAGGGCGTGGCTCGCGCCCGCCTCGACTACGTGGGCTACGGCGACCGCAACCCGGTGGCGCCCAACGACTCGGTCGACGGACGCGCGCTGAACCGCCGCGTCGAGTTCACGATCATCGAGCCGACGGATCGCCGTCGCGCGCCGACCCGCTGAGCCGGCCGCGCGTCGAGCGCGCGATCACTCGGGCGATTCGACCCGCCAGACGCCGTCTTCCTGGATCAGGCGCAGGATCCGCCCTCCGCCGTAGGAGAGGCTGGCGTGATCGCCGCGGACCTCGAAGGGCTCGTCCGCGTGCGCCTCGAGGGCGATCAGCATGGTCGCGATGGTGTCCTGGTCGTCACCCGTGGCCGCGTTGCGCAGGCTCTCCCCCGTCACACCCTCGCGTTCGCCGCGCGGCACGAAGCGCAGCACCACGTCGTAGCGGCCCCGACGCATGGCGCGCACGAAGGAGCGCAGCGTCTCGGTCGGGGTGTGCTGCGGGTAGAACTCCGTCACGTCGCCGCGAATGTGGAATCCGTCGGCTTCGCGCACCAGCTCCACGACCTCTCCATCGCCGTAGGGTGCGCGCGCGGTGATCTCCACCGGCTCGGCGGGACGCGCCAGGGCCTCCGCGGCCTCCGCGGCCTCACGAGGGTTGTCCTCGAGGCGCCGCCGGAACTCCTCGAGCGAGACGCGCGCTCGATAATCGCTCGCGAGCAGCCCGTAGGCGCCCTCCGCGTCCCCGTCGCGCAGCGCGTGGGCGAAGTGGGCGAGCGTCTCGGCGGCCGAGGGCGGCGCGTGGGCGCAACCGAGTCCGAAGAGCAGGAAGATGACCCAGCGCGTCATGGAGGCACTTTCGCCCCAACTCCTCTGCCCGGTCAACGGATCTGTCTGGTAGGATGCGCCACTTACCCATGGGAATAGCCGAGAACCTCGACGCCCGCCTGCTCCGTTATCGCAACGACGCGGCGCGGGAAGATGCGACCACCCTGGCGGAGGCATTGCTGGCCGCGCAGCGCACACCCGAAGCTCTGGAGGTGGCCGGCAGTGCGCTCGCCGAGTCGCCCGACAAGGGCCGGCTGCTGCTCGTCGCGGGCCAAGCCTGGCTGATGGATGGCGATCTGATCCGCGCCCAGAAGGCGCTGCTCAAGGCCGCGCGCGCGCTGCCCCAGGCCAAAGAACCCTACCGCTGGCTGGGCGAGGTGCTGCTCAAGCGCGGCGATCCCGCCCGCGCCGTCAAGGTGCTCGACAAGGCGCTCACGATCGATGCGGGCTACGGCGCGGCCAAAGTCTTGCGTGAGCGTGCCGTGCGTCTCGCGCGGCTCGCCGAGTCGGGCGACGCACCGCAGCCGATTCCGTCGAGGCCTCCGCCCGCGCCCGATCGCGAAGAGGCCACCGTCGTACGTCCCGAGCTCTCCGCCAGGCTCGCGGACCAGTCGCAGAAGCGACACGCCATCACCGCGACCGAGGCCGCCACGGTCGTGGCCCCCGCGCCGACGGCACCGAGCTCCGCGGCGCCCCCGCGTCCCGCGCCCGTCGCCGCTGCGCCGCCACCTGCCGCGCCGGTTGCCGCTGCGCCACGCCTTGCTCCGCCGCTCGCGGCCGCGTCTCTGGCAGGGCCGCCGGCCGCGTCTCTGGCAGGGCCGCCGGCCGCGTCTCTGGCAGGGCCGCCTGCCGCGTCTCTGGCAGGGCCGGCCGCCGCTCCACCGCTCGCGTCGCCGCCCTCCGCCGCTGCCAGCGCCTGGGGTCCGGCAGCCGCTGCGCCGCCGTCCTCTGCGCCGCCCGCCGCTCCGCCCGCCGCGGCCAGCGCCTTTGGGCCGCCGGCTGCTAAGCCGTGGACGCCGCCGGCTGCCAAGCCGTGGGCGCCGCCGCCCGCCGCCGATGCCTGGAAGCCACCGGAGCCCGCCGGTTTCCCGAAGGTCTCCACTGGCGCTCCGACGCGGCCGCGTCCTGCGCTGCCCGATCTGGACGCTGCGCTGGGGGAGCCCAAGGTGGCGGTCGAGCCCGCTCCCAGCCTGGGCGGCGCGCCTGCTTCGGTGCGACCACCCTCCGCTGCCTCCGCGCGACCTCCCGCGTCCGCGCGACCTCCCGCCGCGCCCCTGGCGGATCCGCCCGCCTTGCCGCTGGCCTACGGCGATCGCCGCGCCTCCTCGATCCCGCCGCCTCTGCCCAAGGCCTTCGCGGCGGCGCCGGGTGCGACGGCCGCGGGGCTCCCCTCGCCTCCGACGCCCGCCTGGGACCCGCCGAGCCTCGATAGCGTCGAAGAAGAAGCCACCTCGCTCATGGACCGAGGCGATCTTCAAGGCATGGCGCCGCCCTGGGGGCCTGGAGCGCCCGGTCCGGCGCCGACCGGGCGCGACTCATCCCCTGCGGCCAACAGCTCGTTGCTCGCCGGCGTGGGCAAGCCCGGGGACAGGGAGGACTTCGGCCGTGAGCGATCCGCGCTGGACGACCTCGCCCGCGAGGGCGCGTCCGCCTCCTGGTCTCCTCCGGCGGCGCTCGATCTGCCTCCCATGGCTGGGCCCCCGCTGGCCTCCAATCCCTTCGCGCACGACGCGCCCGCGGCGCCGACGTTCGGATCCGACGACGCTCCGGACCTCCCCGGCGTCGTTCGTGCGGACGCACCGTCCCTGCCGATGGAGATGCCCGACGTTCTCGGCGATCATGGGCTGCCGGCGCTGCCAGAGCCTCCGATGGCTCTCGGCGAACATCAGGGCGAGGCCGAGGACGTGGACGCCATCCTCGGCATGCTGCGCGAACGTCACATCTTCGAGCCACCGGCGGAAGAGGCGCTGGTGTGGGCAGCGAAGCGGGAGGCGCGTCCGACGCGCACGCGCATCGGCGGCATGCTGGTCGGCGTCTGGTTGTTCGCGCTGATCGCGGCCGGCGGCGGCTGGTACGGCTACACGCGCTGGGTCGAGAGCAGGCACGCACAAGCCGACGCGCTCGTGGTCGAGGCGCACGCGGAGGCCTTCGAGGGCGACCACGCCACCCTGGTGGACGCGGAGCGGCATCTGCGCCTGGCCCGCGATCTCAACTCCCTCGACAAGCACGGCCCTGCGTTGATGCTCTTCGTCTACGCGCAGCGCTCGCTCGAGGACGGATCCTTCGAGGTCGGCTACCTCGCGCCCACCATCGCGCGTGCCGAGAACATGCACGTGGACTCGCCCTGGCTCCCCGCCGCGCGCGCGACCTTGGCCATCGGTCATGGCGATCTCGACGCCGCTCGGGCCGCGTCCGCCGAAGCTCTGGCTGCGGGTCCCGAGGATCCGATCGTGCTCTACCTGGTCGGCCGTGTGGAGCAGCGCCTGGGCGATTCCCACGCGTCGGATCATCTCGCCGCGGCGGCCGCGGCCGCCCCCGAGCTTGCGGCGGCTTCCCTCGCGTTGGCCGAGCTGCGCTCCGACGATGGCCACCCCGAGGAGTCTCGACCCTTGCTCGACGCCGTGCTGCAGCGCTACCCGGATCATCTGCGGGGCGCCCTGTGGAAGGCGTTCTTGACCGCCGACGAGGCGGATCCGGCCGAGGCTCGCGCGGCCCTGGACCAGCTCGCCGACCAACTCGAGAACGGCGCACCGACGGACGAAGTGCTCGCGCATCTCACGCGCGCCCATCTCCTGCGTCGTTCCGGTCAGACGGAAGAGGCCGGCGCCGAGGTGGACGCCGCCGCGGGCGCGGGCGCCACGGAGCCCCGCCTGCTCGCCATGGTGGCCTCCGAAGCGATGGCGATTCATCAACTCGCGCGCGCACAACAGGCAGCCATTGCGGCCGTCGAGGCCGCGCCCTCGATCCCCGAGTTCCGCCAGCTCTTGGCGCGCATCCTGCTCGCTCGACGTGACGGCCTGAGGGCGCTGCGCATCCTGGCCAATCTCTCGCCCGACGATCCCCAGGTGCTGGCCCTGAGCGCGCGCGCCGCGCTCCTCGTCCACACGGTGGAGGCGTTGACGGCGTCCGAGACGGTGCTCGCGTCGGCGCTCGAGGCGACCGAGGAGCCGAGCGTCGAGCTTCGGGCGCTGCACATCCGCACCCAGGTCGCGCTCAACCCGAGCGAGGCGCAGCGCGTGCTGCCGGATGCACGTCGCTTGGCCCAGGAAGCCGTCGGCGATCCCGACGCGGCCCAGGCGTTGGGAGAAGCAGCGCTGGCGATCCGCGATCCCGAGCTCGCGACCCGTGCGCTGTCGCGTCTGGTCGCGACGGCCCCCGACGACGCCGAAGGCTACTACCTGCTCGGACGCGCGCAGCGCATGGCGGGCGACGCGGAGGAAGCGGAGGCCAGCTTCCGATCGGCGCTCGAACGCAACACGAACCACGTGGACGCCACGACGCAGCTCGCCTACCTGCTGCTCGATCTCGGCCGCTTCGAGGAGGCGGAGACCCTCTTCGGAGAGCTCACGCAGCGGAGCGTGCTCGCGAATGGCACGTCGACCGTGCTGACAGGACGCCTCGGACGCGTCGAGGCCCTGCTGGGCCTCGGCCGCATCGACGATGCCCAGGTGCAGCTCGAGGCCATCCGCGAGCAGGATCGCGATCGACCCATCGTGCGTATCACGGCTGCGCGCGTGCATTTGGCGCAGCGACGACCGGGTGAGGGCATCCGCGCGTTGGCGCCCCTGGCGCAGGATGAGAACGCATCCACGGATGTCATCACGCTCTACGGGGACGCGCTCTACCAGGCCGAGGACTCGGAGCAGGCCATGGCGCAATACGAGCGCGCGCTGGCCATCGATCGCGAGCACCCCGAGGCGCTCCTGGGCTACGCGCGTGTCTTGATTAGGTCCGAGAAGGCGCGTGAGGCGCGGGCCATCCTGGACCGCGTCGAGACCTCCTTGCACCATCGCATCCGGCCGCCGTCCTTGGGCGCTCAGCTGGCGATGCTGCGCGGACGCGCGGCGTTGCTGGGTGGAGACAGCGAGCTGTCGGCGGCGCGTGAAGCCTTCCGCGCGGCGACGGCCATCGACGGCTGCCCGCCGGACGCCTGGTTCTGGCTGGGCGAATCCTTGGCGGGCGACAACGCTCCGGCGGCGCGCGAGGCCTACCAGCACTACCTCGAGCTGGCGCCGGCGGGAGCGCTCGCCGCTCGAGCGCGCCGAGCGATTCGATGAGCCACTTCGGAGGCGTCGATCCTCGCCTCGAGGGCAAGCTCGCCGTCGTCACCGGCGGCAGTCGCGGCATCGGGCGCGCCATCGCTGCGGGACTCCACGCCGAAGGCGCGCGCGTGCTCCTGGCTTCGCGCAAGCTCGCGAGCGCCGTCGCGGCCGCGGAGGAGCTCGGGGAGGGCGCCGAGGGCGTCGCCTGCGACGTGAGCACGGCGAGCGACGTCGAGCGGCTCTTCGCGCGAGCTCAGGCCCACGGTGGCGCTGACGTGCTCGTGTGCGCCGCGGGCATCGCCTCGACCTCACCCGCCGCACAGACGCCCGCGGAGGAGCTCGACGCCATGCTCTCGGTGCACCTGCACGGCGCCGTCTCCGCAGCCCAGGCCGCCTATCCGCAGATGCGCGAGAAGGGCGAGGGCTCGGTGCTGATGGTCACGAGCGTGTGGGGACTCGGCGGGCAGCCGGGCTCGCTTGCCTACGGCTCGGCCAAGGCCGCCTTGGCCCACGCCGTGAAGGTCATGGCCATCGAGTGGGCGCGCTACGGCATCCGCGTCAACGGGCTCGCGCCGGGCCTGGTCGACACCGAGATGACCGCCGTCATGGACGACGCCGTGCGGGCGAAGCTCTTGAGTCGCGTCCCCATGCGACGCGCCGCCACGCCCGAGGAGATGGTCGGCCCTGCGCTGATGCTCACGAGCGCGCTGGGCAGCTACCTGACGGGACAGACCCTCGTCGTGGACGGCGGCGAGCGCGCCCGCTGACGCGCGCGTGTTCTCTGCGCTCAGTCGTTGAGCGCGTGTCGTGCCAGCCGCTCCAGCACCTCGCGTTGATCGCGGATGGAGCGCGCCAGGGAGAGTTGACCCCGTGCGCGATGCAGGTTGTGGGCGCTGCGGCTCTCGAAGCGCGCTTCGTTCCAACCGAAGCGCGCTTCTTCGAGCGTGTCGCGGGCGAAGCGTGACGAGAGCTCGAGCGCGATGCGCTCGGTGGCGCTCACCACAGCTTCGCGTTCGGCCTGCGACAACAAGCCCAAGCTGCCCTCGTGAAAGCCCGCGAGCGCGGCGGCGAAGAGCTCCGGATCGAACTCCGCGTCCACCTGGTCCTCGCCGCCCGGGTTGCACCAGGAACGCATGGCGTCGCCGAGCTCCACGTCCATGCGTCCGTGG
>JAACVI010000085.1 GCA_009992505.1 Myxococcales bacterium | reverse complement strand
CAGCTCGACGCCACCGCGCACGGGCTGCGTCAGGGAGTCGCCGTGGGGCGTCGGCACGAAGGCCGTGCGGCGGTAACGGGTCTGGGGCACACAGCCCACGAGCAGGGCGAAGCCCAACACGAGCAGAGGCACGGATCGCGTGGATAAGCAAAGTCGCATGTCATCTCCTCCTGGAGTCGAGAAGACTTTAAGCAGCATCCGTGCCAGCGACTGGAGCTATCAGAAATCGCGCCCTGACGGCGGATGGCGGAGCTGGAGTGTGAATACCAGACCCGCCGAGCGCTCTTTGTGGTGAAAACGGCACATCCCGAGGGGACGCCCCATTGAGCCGAATCAACGGCTGAGTCAGATCAACCCGAGGGCAAGAGCCCGTGCAGGCTGTAGTCGAGCACGCCGATGGCCGCGCGATCGACGTCGAACTCGTCGTCCTCGGCCATGACGTACTGCTCCATCAGCTGCTTCACCGAGCCAAGCACGCAGATGGCGGCGACCTCGGTGTCCATGGCGCGCAGCAGACCGACGCGACGTCCCTCGTCGAGTGCGAGGCGGATGTAGCGAAGGAGCTTCTGGTAGAAGAGCCTCAGCCGCCGATCGACCTCGTCGCCCAGGCCCACGGCCTCGCGGATGATGATGGTCGAGAGCAGGCGGTTGTCGGCCACCGTGTGCAAGACGCGGTGCACGATGATGTCGAGCTGCACACCGAGGGGAGGCGCGCCCTCCTCGCGATCGACGCCGACGATGCTTCCCCTCAGCTCCGCCAAGAGGCCGTCGAGGAGCTCGAGGAAGATGGCGCTCTTGCCTTCGAAGTAGAGATAGAAGGTGCCACGCGCGATGCCGGCCGCGTCGATGATGTCGGCGACCGTCGTCTGGTGGAAACCCTTGTCCCCGAAGGTCCGAAGGGCAGCGCTGAGGATGGCGCTGCGACGATTCTCACGACGCGCCTCCGCCCTCAGCGTGCGTCCATCGACTCCGCCTCTCATCGGCTGGCCTCGCGCGCGTCGCGTTGCTCGAACCAAGCGTCGACGCGACTCGAGATCACGGAGTGCACGTGATCGACGAGCTCGGGCACCTGGGCGTCCGTGAGGCCCGCCGTCTCCACGGGTTCATCGATGTACACGGTGACCTCCTTGCCCAGGCGGATGCGGAGCGAGCCTTTGCGCATCACGTCGTACATCCCGGTGACGGTCGTGGGCGCGATGGGGATGCCCAGATCGCGCGCGATGTAGAAGATGCCGCGGCGAAAGGAGCCCACGCGTCCGTCGGGTGTGCGTGTGCCCTCGGGGAAGGCCAGGATGGAGTGCTGCTCCTCGATCTCGCGCCGCATGTGCTCGCGGATCGCGTCCGTGCGCTTGGCCCGGTCGGCCGGAACGGGGATCGTGCCTCGGCTCTTCATGAACCAGCCATAGAACGGGTAGTCGAAGTGCGTCTCGAGCTCGAGGCCCTGTTTGAAGTGCGGCGTGGCGCAGTACATCGTCACTTGATCGAAGTGGTTCGTGTGATTCTGCGCGAACACATATTGTCGATTGGGATCGACGTCTGGATGCACGACCGCGCGCCACTTGGACATGGTCATGCGCACCATCGTGTCGCAGTAGAGGCGGTTCATCCATTGAAGCTGATCTGGCTTCCAGATCTTCTGCATCGCCATCAAAGCCGTGGTCGAGGGCAGCAACCAGCTCGTGCCGGCGCCCCAGGCGACGCCGCTCTCCAGCAGCTCCCTCACGTTCTCGAGCGCACTCAGGGGCGCTTCCTTCTCCATCTCCACACCTCTCTCCATCAGGCCATCAACCCAAGCGCACCCGGCAGCACCTCGATGGATTCGATCGACAGGCGCATCACCTCACCATCGATCATGACGTCCTGCTCACGAGGCGCGACGAAGTCCACGCGCTTCGCCCGGCACTGCTCCACGTCGGCGTGGTCCACATGCGTGCCGGTGAAGATGCGCGGGAACGCCCCAAGCAGACCGCGCCTGTTCAGCGCCCCCGCACGGATGACGTCGACCTCTCCGTCCGCCGGGTCAGCGTCGGGAGCCATCATCATCGTGCCTCCCGTGTAGCGGCTGTTGCAGAACGAGAGGAAGACCGCCGCGCGCTCATCGACGTCCCCGCCGTCCAGGCGAATGGCGTCGACGGGATGTTTCAAGCGCATCACCTCTACCAAGACGGCCGCGACATAGCCAGCGTTACCGAGAGCCTTGAAGCGTCGGTTCATCAGCCCACCGGCGGCCGCCGTGAAGCCCAGGCCGAGGATGTTGATGTAGTGCAGCACGCCGTCTGCATGACGCACTTCGACGACGTCGACGGATCGTTGGCGACCGCTGGTCAGCGCGTCGAAGGCCGCCTCCTCGCTGGTGATGCCGAAGTCGCGCAGGAATGAGTTTCCGGTGCCCAAGGGCAGGATCCCGAGCACGGGCTTGTCGTCGCCCACCGCTCGAGGGAAGAGTCCGTTCACGACCTCGTAGCTGGTGCCATCGCCACCGAAGACGAGGAAGCGTCGTGCCCCGCGCTCCCAGGCGTCCGCGGCCAACTCGGTGGCATGACCCGCCGCGTGCGTGAAGTGCACTTCGAGCTCGAACCCATGCTCGCGCAAGCGGTCGAGCGCCAGATCGGCGCGGGAGCGGCAACGCCCTCCCCCGGCCGCTCCGTTGACGATCGCGATGACTGGCTCACTCATGATCTCTTCATCCACGACAAGGCCCCGCTCAAAGACGAACGATTGAATCCAAAGATGCTTTCTCCCTCAGCTCGCCGGCCAACACCGCGCGCTTCACCTTCATGGACGCCGTGCGCGGGAACTCGTCGTCCCAGCTCAAGATGCCCGTCACGCGCTTGAAGTCGGGCAGCCTCTTGTTGCGCTGCTCGAGCTTGGCCTTGAGGTCACGCTCGGCACCCTGGACCACGGCGAAGAGCCCCTCGTCGGTGAGCGCCACGCCTGGCCAGACATAGCCCGTGGCGAAGATGGCGAGCTCCTCGCAGGGCAGTCCGTCGAAGGCGCCCTCGATGTCCTCGGGGTAGATGTTCTTGCCACCCGGCGTGACGATCATGTTCTTGCTGCGACCCACGAGGTGCAGGTGACCCGAAGGGTCGAGCCATCCCAGGTCGCCGGTCTTCAGCCATCCGTCGTGCAGGACCTCCGCGGTCTGCGCGGGATCGCCGAGGTAGCCGTCGAATACGGTGGGGCTCTTGGCCCAGACCTCGCCGATGCCGCTCTCGTCGTCCGCCGTGCGAATCTCGAGCTCGACACCCTCGAGGGGCCGACCGACGGAGTCCGCGCGGAAAGGCGCCAGATCGTTCACGGTCAGCACGGTGCAGGCTTCCGTCAGGCCGTAGCCGATGACCACGGGGATACCGAGATCGTAGAAGAAGCGCGCGCGCGCCGGATCGACGAAGGCGCCGCCGCAGAAGAGCATCTTCAGCGTGCCGCCGAAGGCGTCGTGCACGGGCTTGAGCAGGCTGCGGCTCAGCCTGTGACGAGGCTTGTCCAGGGTCGCGCGCACGTTCAGGTTCACCAGCGCGTCGAACAAGCGCTTGGCCATCGGACCCGCCTCGTCCTGCTTCTCGCGGATGCGACGCTCGAAGGCCTCGAGCAAGAGCGGCACCACGGCCATGTGCGTGATGCCGGCCTTGCGCAGCGTGTGGTTCACCATCTCCGGCCGCAGCGCGCGCTGATGCACCACGGTCGCGCCGCCGGCGAAGGGTCCGACGAAGCCCACCATGAAGTCGATGGCGTGGTTGGTCGGGAGGATGGAGAAGTAGCGGTCGCCCACCTCCATGGGGAAGATGTCCGAGAGCATGCGGAACTGGGCGAGGTAGTTCTCGTGCGTTAGCACGCATCCCTTGGGATCGCCGCCGGTGCCCGAGGAGTAGACGAGCGTCGCCTGATCCGAACGCGCGCGCGCGATGTGCTCGCCGGGCTCGACCTCGCGCGGCA
Source organism: Myxococcales bacterium (assembly GCA_009992505.1). GTDB lineage: Bacteria > Myxococcota_A > Polyangia > Polyangiales > Houyiibacteriaceae > JAADHO01. The sequence continues at coordinate 14,305 of JAACVI010000085.1, read as the reverse complement.
GGCTCTCGAAGCGCACGGCAGCGCCCAGGTCGGCGCCCTCCGGGGCGTCCGTGACCCAGACGTGCGTCGCCTCGGCCTGCTGCTCCATCTTGCGCCACTCCCCGTACTCCGTGACCAGGAGCCGTGGCTTGGCGTGAGCCAGGAGCGCGCGCTGCTCGTCGCCCTTCAGCTTGTAATCGATGGGCACGAGCACGGCGCCGCGCACGAAGGCGGCGGTGGCGCTCAAGAGCCAGTTGGGCTGGTTGCTCATGACGATGGCGACGCGCTCGCCGGCGCATACGCCGAGCTCTTGCATCGCGCGCGCGAGGCGATCGATCTCGCGCTTCGCCTCGAGGTAGCTGAGGCGCCGTGCCTCGCGCTTGCGGTTGTACTCCACGAACGCGGTCTCGCTCTTGTAGGTCAACAGCGCGTCGTAGAGCAGCTCGCCCAGGCTGCTGTAGGCGTCGGGGTGGATCACAGGCGCCTCGAGATCACCTCGGCCAGACCGCCGAAGGTGTTCACGCCCTGGATCTCGTAGTCCGGGATCTCGACCTCGAATTCCTCTTCGAGATCGGTCAACAGCTCCATGGCCTGGTAGCTGTCGATGCCCAGCTTCTCGAACAGATCATCCTCGGGCGCGAGGCCGGAGGTGTCCTGGTCGAAACGACGAGCGGCGAGCTCGAGCAAGCGGGGGACGAGGTTCTGAGCGGCGGTCATGTTCTTCTCCGAGGAGGGCAATCCTGCGGGTCGGGGGATTCAGGGGAGGTAGGGGCGCACGTCGTCGCTCTCGACGAACTTGCGCAGCGCGGCTTCGACCACATCGGAGCCGAGGAGTTCGATGAAGAGATCGCGCTCACGGGCGAGCTCTTCCTTGGGCAGCGGCTTGGTGAAGCGCTTGGCCGCCGCGGTGGTGGGTCCGTCGAAGCGCGCGGCTTGCTCGGCGAGCTTCTCCGCCACCTCGAGCCCGCGTCCGCGCGGCACGACCTGCGAGACCAGGCCGACCTCTTGCGCCTTCTTGGCGTTGATCGAGCGGCCGGTGAACAGGATGTCGCGGATCACGGCGTTGCCGATGTCGCGCTTGAGGCGTGGGATGCCGCCGAAACCGGGCACCAGACCGAGGCGAAGTTCGGGGAAGGCGAAGCGCGTGCTCTTCTCCGCGATCAGGACGTCGCAGCACAGAGCGAGCTCGAAGCCGCCGCCGAAGCAGAAGCCGTGCAGCACGCCGATGGTGGTGATGGGCGCCATGTCGATGGCGTCGAAGGCCGCGTGGATGCGATCGATGAACTCGCGCGCCGCGGCCGCGATGGCGAGCTTGCCCCCGCCTTCTCCGGCTTTGGCGCTCATGCCCGCGTGCAGCTCTCGCAGGTCGGCCCCGGCGCAGAAACCGCGCTCCACCGAGCTGTGGAAGATGGCGGCGCGCACCTGATCGCCCGGGTGGCTGAGCAGGCGCGCGACGATCTCGAGCTCGCTCAGGGCGGTCTGACCGATCTCGTTGCAGGGCTCGTGATGCAAGGTGACGAGCAGCGTCTGCCCGTGAAGGGTGGTCGACAGCGCCTCGCCCCGGAACTCGAAGCCCGCGGGCTTGGGCCGAGGCAGGGCGTCTTCGACCATGCCTTCGACCATACCCCCGACCTTGCGCGCGAGCAGACGCGCCTGCCACGGCAGCGGCAACCTCATGGGCGCCCCACCCGCTCGACGATGGCCGCCACGGCGGGCGGGAGGCTCGGGAGGTGCGCCCAGGGATCGCCATCCGAGCCGAGACCTTCGGCGAAGGGGAAGTCGGGGTGTTGCTCGCGTACGCGATCGACCAGGACCATGCCCATCTCGCCCATGCGGCGGAGGTTCTGCACGTAGCAGCGGTCGATGCCGTCACGGATCTCGGTCGCGCGCGGGATCAGATCACGCAGCGTCTCGTACAGATGCTCTTCGAGCTCTTCGTCTTCCACCTCGAGCGCGAGCTCGGGCTGACCGCGATCCTCCATCAGGTTGCGGATGCGCTCGTCCATGGTGATGCCCGCCGAGGCCACGCCGCCCGCCATGGTGGTGACGATGGCGTGATAGCGGGAGGAGACCATGTAGCTCGCCTGCCGCATGGCGCTGACCATGCGGTACATGTCGTTCTCGTCGGAGACGATCACGGGGTGCCCGCCGCCAAGCTCGTGGCTCAAGGCCTCGCACGCGCGGCGGTCGAGCTGCTCCGAGCCGAACATCACGGGGAAGACGTCGAACTCGGCCTGGATGCGACGCACGGCGCCCGCGATGGCGGCGATGTAGCGCGCTTGCCGGCGATCCACGTCAGCGCCCGAGGCGTGGAAGTAGACGGAGCCGTAGTGGGCGTCGTCCTCTTCGTCGTCCAGAGCGTTGATCATGGCGCGAGGCACGTTCGGCTTCACGGGCCACCAGAAGGGGTTGATGGGGCACAGCGCCAGCACGGGCGTCTCGCCGTCCCAGCCTGCGTCCATCAGGATCTTGCGGCCCACCTCGGGCGGCGCCGGATCGAAGGTCCAGGCCGTGTCCGTGCCCGGGCGTGAGACCACACCGAGCTCGGCGAGCACGTCGCGGGAGGCCTCGTTGCGCGTGATGATCAGCGCGTCCTGACAGTAGCGGCGCACCATGCGGGCCAGGGACCGATCCATGTTGCCCGCCTCGCCGCCATAGCCGACGGCGAGCTTCTGCTCCGCGGCCGCGAGACCCAACGCACCGACCATCATGGTCGAGAGCGCGTTGGCGAACTTGCTCTTGAACATGGAGCCTTCGCAGGCGATCACGCCGTGCTGCGCGTGCACGGTGTCGAACAAAAAGCGCGGGAAGATCTTGGGCAGGAGCAGCTGCCGCACGGTGCGGAAGTAGCCACGCGTCAGTTCGAGGTCGAGCGTCAGGATCGACATCTCGACGTGCTCGTCGCCGAAGAGGTGACGGAACTGACGGATCATCTCCTCGACGCGCACGTCCGCGCCCGTGTTGCGCGTGCCGCTGTAACCCGCGAGCAGGAGCTTCAACGGCATGCCCGGCTGCCAACGCTCGCCCGCGTCGAGGGCGTAGCGGCTGGCGGCGATCTCGATCAGCCCGGCCATGGAGTGGGACAGCAGCCGATCCGCATCGAGGTGACCCTTAGCGCGATCGTAGACCTGGCGCGCGACGTCCTTGAAGACGCGGAAGAGTCCGTCGTCCTCGGGCGAGGGCGGCGCCTCGACCTCGGGCTGGATGTCCTTGGCGCGCGGGCGATACACGCGCACGTGACGAGTCGTCGCGGGCATCAGGCCGCCTCCTCCCCGGCGCGCACGGGCGGCAGCGGACGATAGGGGTAGCGGTAGCCGACGCCCTTGGCGAAGCGATAGAGGTCGTTGGCGTAGTCGAGGAAGCTCGCCGGCGCGACGCCCACCTCTTCCACGGCGCGGCTGTTGTCGAAGACCGTGTCGTAGGTGATGTAGGGCAGGAAGACCTTGAACAGCGAGCCGATGGTGGTGAGCGTGTTGCGACGCTTCATACCCGCGAGGCCGTTCATCGCCGCGCCGAAGGGCGTCTCGAGCGCGGGCACGAAGCGCGCGGGGCGCCGACCATTGCCGCGAGTCAGCTCACCGGCCACCTGCGCGGCCGTGGGCGCGCTCTCACCAGCGCTTAGGTGGTAGATCTCGTGCTTCGTCTCCTGCTTCGCGTGCAGCGTGGCGATGGCGCGACCGACCCAATCGGCGTTGACGATGTCGAGGCGGACGTCGGAGCGGAAGGGCAAGATGGGCATGTCCGCGAGCACGCAGAAGGCGCGCACCATGTCGAACTGCGAGGTCTCGGCGAAGCGCGAGTCGCCCATCACGATCGACGGCCTGAAGAAGGTCTTGGGCACCTCCGGCAAGAGCCGCCGCACCATGTGCTCCGCGAACTTCTTGGTGCGCCCGTAGGGATCGTAGTCGGAGCGGCCCCAGTCGATGGCCGAGTCCTCGTACACCACCTCGCGGTCGCGCTGCCCCGCGACGGCCACGGTCGAGACATGGCTGAAGCGACGCAGACCAGTCGAGTCCTTGGCCGCGCGCGCGAACTCGATCACTGCCAGCGTGCCGCGCAGGTTGTGGTTCAGGCAGGCCTTCTCGCTCTTTCGATTCAGCGAGGCGGCGATGTGCAGGACCGAGTCGCATTCGCGCGTGAGCCGCTCGTAGGTCTTGGGCTCGATGCCCAGGCCGGGCGCCGTGAGATCGCCGGGCACGAGCTCGATGCGGGGCAAGAAGGAGCGGAAGGTGTCCGCGTCCATGTGCAGCTGCAGGCCGCGCCACAGCTTCTCGACACCCTCGGCTTGGTACTTCGCACGCGTGAGCACGGCGATGCGCTCGTCGCTCTCGCGCATCATGACGTCCGTCACGTAGGAGCCGAGGTAGCCGGTCGCGCCGGTGATGAAGGTCGTCATGCGCTCACGCTCCTCTGGGGTCGGGGGCCGTCGGCCGCCTCTGGGCACGCGCTCGGGCCGCGCTTCGATTCATCGGTTGGCTCGTCGGACTTGGCGCGAGCGGCGATACGCCCCACCGCGTTGAAGGGCAGGGGTTCGTCCTCGGGGACGCTGTCGCCCTTGAGGATGGGGATGCACCACATCTCGAGCCCGGGCACCTGCACGTCGAGCCAGTAGCTGCGCCAGTCGATGTCGTCCACGTCGAAGCCGAAGCGCGCGCGCTCGTCCTCGCTCAGGCGGGCGGTGGCGGCGGGCAGAGCCGTGGTCTCGTAGATCCAGTCGTGATCGTGGATGAAGGGACGATAAGTGCGCAGCATGTCGTCCACGCGACCGAGCTGACGATCGAGGTTGCGAGCCTTCATCGACGCCGACTTCATGCGCTTGTTGAGCGAGTCGCCCAGATCAGCGCGCATGCGCTCGGGCAAGGCGGTGGTGGCGTCGCGGCCCTTGAGCAGGCTGCGCACGGAGCGCGCGATGCGCCGCACGGTGTTGACGTCGAGCAGACGATCACCGTCGGCCTCGACCGGACGCGCCTCGAGGTGTCGCAGCACCAACGACTCGAAGGTCGTCGCCTGCTTGCGGCCATGGATGCGACGCCAGGCCAGCGCCGTGAGCTCGACGGCGCGACCGAAGGTGAGCGGATTCCGTTGGCCCGAAGCCACGTGGTAAATCTCGCGTCCCTCGTCCCGCAGCAACTCGGCGGCGGCCAGGATCATGCCGCGCGCGACGGTGTCGACGGGCACGACGTCGAAGTGGTTGGTGGCGCGCGAGGGGAAGCGACAGAAGGTCGTGCCGAGCAGCCAGACCAGCGGGCCCGAGGTGTTGATGCCTTCGTTCCATCCCAGCATGGGGAAGCTGCGCGCGCACTCGACGATGGCGGGTCGCAGGATGGAGACGCGCAGTTCGGGCGTCATCAAGAGGAGGTGCTCCGCCAGGCCCTTGGTGTAGGTGTAGATGTTCGGCCAACCGAGCCGCTGTCCCCGCGCCATGGCGTGATCCGTGCGCGCCCGGACGGTCGCGAGGGAAGCCATGTCCGCGCTCAACTCCTCGAGTTCCTGGCGCGGATCGAACTTCACCCCCAAGGGTGAGATGCCGTGTTCGAGGGACTCGGGCACCTCGCGCGACGGTCGCCCCGCGACGAAGCAGGTCGAGATGTGGAGCATGCGCTTGCCGGCGCTGCGCTTGGCCAGCTCCGCGACGTTCAGCGCGCCGCGCAGGTTGGCCTCGATCGCCAGGGGCGGATCGGGCTCGAAGTCCGTGAGCCCGGCGACGTGCACGACGAGATCCACGTCGGCCATGAGCGCATCGGCCTCGGCCTCGGACAGACCGCAGAGATCGGCGCTCAGGCGCGCGTCGACGACGTCGACCTTGTCTCGCAGCAGCTGGCGAAAGTCCGAACCGTAGAGCTCACGCAGGGGCCTGAGCGCCGGCGAGCGCTCTGCGATCTCCTCGAAGCGAGCCTTGGCGCCCACGCCCTTGCGACCGCGCGCGAGCAGGGTGAATTTGCGGATCTGCGGCAACTCCGTGAGCACCATCGAGAGCCAGACCTTGCCGACGAAGCCGGTCACGCCCGTGACCAGGATGTGCTTGCCGCGAAAGGTCTCGACGATGGGCGGCGGCGCGGCCGTGCCGGTGGAGTCGACGGACACGACGCTCAACGCTCCACCACGGGCCAGTCGTTGTCGCGCGCGATGCGCCGCAGGCGAAAGTCGGGATCGACCACGCAGGGCTTGCCGATGGCGCTGAGCAAGAGGCTGTCTCCCGCGTGGGCGCCGTAGGCCCAGGAGAGGTCGAGATCGATGTCGTTCTCCTTGGCAAAGCCGCGAGCCCACTGACCCGCCAGGTGCGAACCGACCACGGGCTCCTCCAGGCGTCCCGTCGCCTTGCCGCGGCTGATCTCGAGTCGGTTGCAGATCAAGTCGTCGGCTTCGAGCGCCTCGGCCAGGCGGCCCGCGATCTGCTCGATGTTGTCGCTCAGCAGCACGATGCGGCGGCCATCCTTGCGCGCGCGATCGAGCAGACGTCGGCCCACGTCCATCAGGTCGTCCTGCACGTATTCGTCGTAATACTCCTCGGCCAGCACCTCGACGCGATCCTCGGTCATGCCCCGGAGCCCCATCCAGGTGACCCGCGTCGCGGTGGCGCCGCTGGCGAGGGAGCTCGCGAGGGAGAGGGGCGCCGCGAAGGCCACGTTGCCGAGGCGGAGCGCACGCCCACCGAGACCGCGGGCGTTGCCAGCCAGCCATGCGGCGGCGGCGAGGGCCGGGCGATCGAGGAGCGTCCCTTCGACGCGAAAGAAGGCAGCTTGTTGCACGAAGACTCCAGTGCAGACGGGCGCGGAGGCGCCAGGGGTGGGGGTGGCAGCCTCTTAGACCAAAATAGACTGACGTGTCAGTGCTTTTTTCCCCGCCGGGTCGATCGGGCGAAACCACACACCTTTTGATGTGATCTGGCTCTCAGGGAGACAGGGCCAGGCTCACCCCAGGCTGTCGGGCGCGGCACCGGCCAGGGAGAAGGCGACGACCACTCCCGTCAGCAGACCCGAGAGCATCTCGAGCCCGAGCACGCCCGGCGTGAACGGTCCGTCGGGCACGAGCTGCGTGATCAAGGCGCCGGCGAGCATTCCGGAGGACCAGGCCAGCGCGTTGGCGCCGATCCAGCTCGGGTTCAGTCGACCGAGGGCGAGGGACTGACAGACGCCGAGGACGACCCCGAGCCCAGCTCCAGCCACGACGGCCACCGCGAGGATCACCGCCGCCGACGGCGCCGTGGGCTCCGCGCCAGACGCCAGGCTGCCGCCGAGCCAGACGAGCCCGAAGGCCAGACCCGAGGCCGCCACCAGGCGACGCCCTCGACTCCGGGAGAGCTGCGGGCCCAGGGCCCAACGCTCCGCCCAGCCCACCAGGACGCCCTCGAGAATGCCCACCAGCAACATCATGGCGCCGAGGAAGAACTCGGCGCGCTTCGGACCGTCTCCGGCCAACCTGCCCACCAAGGTCCCGGTGAGGGAGAGCATCGCCCGAGCCAGGAGCTCGGCGCCCCCGAGGGCCAGCAAAGAACGCAGGAGCGGGCGCCCATGGCCAACTCCGCCGACAGTCTCGCGCACCACGCCGGCACCCTACCCTCGGGACCGGACGGGCGCGAGTCGTACCCGACAGATCGCTAGGGCGTGAGCATCAGGCCGAGCAGCTCGTCGGGCGCGTCGACGTGCACGAAGTGACCGGCCTGCGCGATCACGTGGACGTGGACATGGGCTCGCTCGGAAGCGAGGGCGTGCGCCCGATCCCTGTCCTCGGCGTCGTAGACGTTGGAGCGGCCGCCGATCACGAGGTGCAGCGCGCCCACCTGCGACTGCTCCACGGCGGGCCAGAGATCCTGAGCGAAGTAGTCGTCGAGCAGGCCCTCGATGGCGTCGAGATCGAGCGCGAGCACGAGCCCTCCTTCGGGCTGCGGCATGAGGTTCATGGCCAGCCATTGCGCGAGGCTGAGCGCGAAGCCCATCGTGACCAGGCGCTCGACGAAGGCTTGGCGAGTGGGCCAGCCGCGCGGCATGACGCGCAGCGCGGCCACCACCTCGAGCAGATTCTCGGAGCCGTGGCGACTCGGTCGCGCGCCGGGCGTGGAGTCCACGAGCCAGAGCTGCGAGAGCGACGCGCCGCGCTCCTGGGACCAGCGCAGGGCGACCTTACCGCCGAAGCTGTGCCCGAGGACGCCAGCGACGGGTCGACCGAGGACATGGGCCAGGTCCTCGAGGTCCGCGGCACAGGCGGCCAGCGTATGGGGCGGGGGCCGCGACCCCGAGTCTCCGTGCTCGCGCAGATCCACCAGCACGGCCCCGAGCTCGGGACGACGCGCGACCAGCCGCTTGGCCAGGCTGCGCCAGTTGGAGCGACTGCCCAGGATCCCGTGCAAGAAATAGAAGTCCTGCGTCGGGTTCGTGTCCGGGGCGACGAGGCGCGTATGGGCGAGAGGTGTCATGCGGATTGGAAGCGCGGGTCAGCGACCGGCACTGGACTCAGCCAACACACGGGCTCGATGGGCAGGCGCTCCAGGAACACTGGGCGCAGCACTCGGCTGAGGACGAATTGGTCTCGAGCCCCGGCGGCTCTCGACCCTCCCTGCGTCACAACTCGTGGAGTCATGTCATGCGAGGGACGGAATAAAAACGAGAGCAACCCCTACAGTACATCCTCGGGGCTGGTGCAAGAGGGGAGGGACTGCAGGCTCCGCGGCAACGCAGGGGCGCTCTCAGGGAGATATATGGCTCCGGGGGTGTCTCTACGCAAGCAAAAAGTCACCATCGGAGGAGATTTTTTTTCGTACGGCACGCGGCAAGATGCGAGCAATTAGGCGTTCTACGCGGAAAAACGGTAGGAACGCCACGGCCGTGATCTGGAAGAAGAAGCCGATCGCCATCATGGCGAGGACGCCCACATGGAAGGCCCAGATGGCGATGGCCCAGGCGACTCCCAGGCGGCGATTCAAGAGCGCGACCGGGGCGCCCAGCTCGATCAGCAAACTGAAGCCCGCCAGGGTCGAGAAGAAGCGCGGATAGGGCAGGAGGAGAGGGGCGAGGGGAGAGTGGTGGCTCCCCAGCTCGATCTTGCGCACGTTGCTGAACGCCACGTAGTTGCGCAGCGTCTCACCGTCGAAGAACGCGAAACCCGCGTCCCTGAGCTTGGCGCTGCCCGCCAGGAGGTAGACCATCACACAGGCGGCGGCCATGAGTTGCACGGCCCAGCCATAGCGTCCGTCCGGCGCGGGCACGGACCGACCGCGGGCGTCCATGGCATAGGCCTCCGCGGCGGGGGAGACGGCGAGCACGGAGACATAGATCACCAGTAGGTTGTCCGTGTGCAGAATCTTCCCGAAGGAATTCGAGAGCGTCAGCACCCAGAGCAGCAGCAGCGCGAAGGCGGGCGCGAGCAGGCGGTGACGGTAGCCGAAGAGCAGAGCCCAGCTGAGCGGATAGAGCAGCAGCAGCGCGAGCCGGGAAGTCCACACGGGTGGAGGTGCGGAGAGCAGTCTCAGAACGCCGACCGGTGCGAAGGCCGACGCGGGCAGGTCCGTGTAGCTGTAGAGGTGGGTCAGCCGGATGACCAGGTAGATCGTCGCGTACAGGCCGACGAAGATGCGCAACGCGGCGAGACGCTCGGCGGGCATGCGCGGCCACACCAGGCGGTCGACGAGCTCCCTCACGGCGCCTCCACGGACGGCATCTCGCAGCGCATGAGCACGACCCGGTCCAGCGGTTCGGGGGCGCCCTCGAAGTAGGCCACGGCGTCGAAGCGACTGCTCGCGATCTCCACGGCCACGGCGCTCCTGAACTCCTCGTCCGCCGCGACGCGCCGCGCGATGGCCTGGCAGAAGGCGCGGGCTCGCGCACTTCCCGCGTGGACCTCACGGTGGATGGTCATCATCGACTGCAGGACCTCGTGGTTCTCGGCGCTGATCAGCGAGGGCAGCGGCCGCCGTCGACCGTCGGGGAGCACGGCCAGAGCTTGCTCGAGGATCATCTCGGGGCTCGCTCGCTCCTGGCTGAACATCGGATAATCCGAAAGCGGGAAGCTGTCCGCGGGCGGCTCGCGCAGCGCGGGGATCAGCATCGCGCCGAGCAGCGCCAAGGAGAAGAGGTGCGCGAGCAAGCGAGGCAAGGCGGATAGCCTAGTCGCGTTGTCCAGAAAAGCGACATGAGAGAGCCGGTCGAGTGTGCCTATCTGTCAAGTGGGGTGTGATGTAACTCCTCCCCTCCCCTTCCATAGGACACCGCCGGGGTTACTCTCCTGCACCCATAAGCGCGGAGATGTCATGGCCAACGAATCGCTCACCGTCACGGACAACCGAACCGGCAAGACCTACGAATTCGCTGTCAAGAACGGCACGATCTCGGCAATGGAGCTACGCCAGATCAAGACGTCGGAGCAAGACTTCGGGCTCATGAGCTATGATCCTAGCTACATGAACACGGCTTCGACGGAAAGCCGCATCACGTTCATCGATGGCGCCAAGGGCATCCTGCGCTACCGCGGCTACCCGATCGAGCAGCTCGCCGAGCAATCGAGTTTCCTGGAGGTCAGCTATTTGCTGCAGCAGGGCGAGCTCCCCAGCCGCCGCCAGCTCGACGAGTTCACGCACAACATCACGTACCACACGATGGTGCATGAGAATATCCGCGAGCTGGTCGACGCCTTCCGTTACGACGCGCACCCCATGGGCATCCTGCTCAGCACGGTGGGCGCGCTCTCGACCTTCTATCCGGACGCCCGCGACATCGAGTCGGAGGAGACGCGACGTCTGCAGGCCTATCGCTTGATGGCCAAGATGCCGACCATCGCCGCCTACGCCTATCGCCATCGTCGTGGACTGCCCTACATCTACCCGGACAACGACCTCAGCTACGCCGGCAACTTCCTCAACATGCTCTTCTGCATGACGGAGCGCCGCTACAAGCCGAATCCGGTGGTGGAGAAGGCGCTCGACGTGCTCTTCATCCTGCACGCCGACCACGAGCAGAACTGCTCCGCCAGCGCCATGCGCGCCGTCGGCTCGTCCCATGTGGACCCCTTCAGCTCCCTCGCGGCGGCCACCGCGGCGCTCTACGGTCCGCTCCACGGCGGCGCCAACGAGGCCGTGATTCGCATGCTCAACGAGATCGGCAGCAAGGCGAAGATCCCGGAGTTCATCGAGCGCGCCAAGAAGGGCGAGGTCCGCCTGATGGGCTTCGGCCACCGCGTGTACAAGAACTACGATCCGCGCGCGACGGTGATCAAGAAGCTCGCCTATCAGGTCTTCGACGCGGTCGGGAAGAACCCGATGATCGACCTGGCCCTCGAGCTCGAGCGCATCGCCCTCGAGGACGAGTACTTCGTCTCCCGCAAGCTCTACCCGAACGTCGACTTCTACTCGGGCCTCATCTACCAGAGCATGGGCCTGCCCATGGATCTCTTCCCCGTGATCTTCGCCATCGGCCGCACGCCGGGCTGGCTCGCGCAGTGGGAAGAGATGCTGACGGATCCGGCGCAGAAGATCGCACGTCCCCGCCAGGTCTACCTCGGCGAGAACGAGCGCCCCTACGTGCCGCTCTCCGACCGCTAGGCGCAGCGCGCGCCCCGTCGTCGAGCCCCAGTTCGGCATGGCCGCGCTGGGGTTCGACGCGTCTGGCCCAAATCGATGGGCCAACGCTGATGGCCCGGTCGGCCACTTCTCCCCGTGGGAGGTCAGCGCTTGCGCGACCCCGACCTCGATGACTTCGTCGATGCACCCAATGCCGTCGGTGCAGACGAGTCCTGCACCCCACGACCGAACATCGACGCGCTGATGGCCCGTTGCAGTCGCGGCGCCGGCGTCAGCTGGTCTTGGTGAACGTGAGCTTGCCGTCCACGAAGTCGACCTGCACGGTCTCGCCCGGTCCATAGCCGCCGCGCAGCAAGGTCTCGGCCAAGGGATCCTGCAGCTCGCGCAGGATCACGCGCTTGAGTGGCCGCGCGCCGAAGGCCGGCTCGTAGCCCAGCTCCACGATGTGAGCGACGGCCGCGTCCGTCACGTCGAGACCGACGCGTCGATGGGAGAGGAGCTTGCTCAGAGCGCGAAGCTGGATGCGGGCAATGCCGGTGAGATCCTGCTTGTCCAACGGATCGAAGATCACGATGTCGTCGATGCGGTTCAGGAACTCGGGCCGGAAGTGTCCATGCAGCGCCGCCTGCATCTTCTCCTTCAGCGCCTCGTTCGTGCCCTTGTGATCCAGGATGAGCTCACTGCCCACGTTGGAGGTCATCAACACGACCGTGTCCTGGAAGTGCGCGAGGCGACCGCGGCTGTCCGTGAGCCGACCGTCGTCGAGCACTTGCAGCAAGATGTTGAAGACGTCGGGGTGGGCCTTCTCCATCTCGTCGAAGAGCACGACGCTGTAGGGGCGCTGTCGCACGGCCTCGGTGAGGTAGCCGCCCTGGTCCGAGTCCACGTAGCCGGGCGGTGAGCCGAGCAGGCGCGCGACGCTGTGCTTCTCCATGAACTCGCTCATGTCGATGCGCGTCAGCGACGCCTCGTCGTCGAAGAGGAACTCGGCCAAGGTCTTGGCGAGCTCGGTCTTGCCGACGCCGGTGGGGCCCAGGAAGAGGAACGAGCCGATGGGCCGCCGCGGATCTCGCAGACCGACGCGACCTCTTCGCACGGCCTTGGACAGCGCCTTCACGGCGGGGTCCTGACCGATCACGCGCTCGCGCAGGCTGTCCTCCATACGCAGGAGCTTCTGCGTCTCCTCTTCGAGCATCCGCGCGACGGGTACGCCCGTCCAGGCCGCGATCACGTCGGCCACGTCCTCGGGCATCACCGTGTCGTGCACCATCGCGTCGCCGTGCACGCCGAGCTTCTCCTCCGCCTCGGCCAGTTGCTTCTCGAGCAGCGGGATGGAGCCAAAGCGCAGCTCGCCCGCGCGCGGGTGATCGTCCGCGGCGCGCACCTGCTCCAGCTCGCGCTGGGCTGCCGCGAGCTCGCTCTTGAGGCGGCTGACCTCACCGACGATGCCCAGCTCCGCCTCCCAGCGCTCGCGCATCTGGGCTATCTTCGGGACCAGCGCCTCGGCGTCGCTCGCGAGCTTCTCGCGGCTGAGCTGGGACGCATCGTCATGATCGTCCTCGAGGCTCTGCTCCTGGATGCGCAGGGCCTCGAGCTTGCGCTCCATGGCGTCGAGGGCGGTGGGCACGCTCTGCATCTCGACGCGCACACGCGCCGCGGCCTCGTCGATCAGATCGATGGCGCTCTTGGGCAGCTGCACGCCGGGCACGTAGCGACGACCGAATTGTACGGCGGAGTTCAGCGCCGGATCGCTGATGCGCAGCCCGTGATCGATCTCGAAGCGTCCAACCACACCGCGTAGCACGGCCAGCGCCTCGTCCAGGGTTGGCGGCTCGACGGGGATGGTGACGAAGCGACGCGCGAGCAGCGGCTCCTCGTCCATCACCTTGCGCAGCTCGTCCGGCGTGGCCACGGCGATGGCGCGCACCTCGCCTCGAGCCAAGGCGTTGGCGAGCAGCCCGGCCGCACCGTTGCGCCCCGTGAGGCCCGGCAGATCCGAGAGGAAGAGGATCACCTCTCCGCCCGAGTCGCGCAGCGCCGCGAGCAAGGTCCGAAGGCGCTCCTCGAACTGCCCGCGGAGCGTGGCGCCTGCGACCAGAGCGCCCATCTCGAGCGCGATCACACGTCGGCCTTCGAGGAAGCGTGGGACGTCGCCACGCGCGAGACGCCCCGCGAAGCCGTTGACGATGGCGGTCTTGCCGATGCCGGGTTCACCGACCAGGAGCGGGTTGTTCTCGCGGCGACGCGCGAGGACCTGAAGCACACGCCGGAGCTCCGCGTCACGCCCGACCGTTGGATCGAAACCGCCGTGCGCCGCCTGGCGCGTGAGATCGCGCCCGAACTCTTCGAGCGGGTCACCGCCCGGCGGCGTGCCTTTGGTGGTGGCAGCCCTCGAGGCCGCGGGCGCCGAGTCCGCCTTGGCCATGATGCCATCGAGCGTGGCGCGCAGGATGGGCGCGCTCAGCCCCGTGGCCCGGAAGACCCTCTTGACCGCGCCGCCCGTCTCCTGCGCGCAGGAGAGCATCAGGTCGGAGCAGGTGACGGGGACACCGCCCTTGCGCGCCGCCTCACCCTCGGCGCGACCGAGCAGCTCGAGCAACCGGGGCGAGAGGAAGGTCGACACGTCATCGATGGAGCCGAGCTTCCGGATCATCAGCTCGGCCTCGACCATCACGTCCGTGGGATCGACGCCCGCCTTCTCCACCGCGGCGCGCGCAGCCTGGTCGCGATCGAGCAGGACGTAGAGCAGATGCAGCGGCTCCACCTCGGGGTTCTTGCGCTCGTCGGCGAGGGTCTGGGCCGCGCCGATGGCGGTCT
>JAACVI010000084.1 GCA_009992505.1 Myxococcales bacterium | reverse complement strand
CACGGTCTGGGTGTTGTCCGTGTCGTAGAACTGCCCGGCTCGATCGAAGGTGATGGCGCCGAAGGTGTTCACGACGATGGCGAAGGCCAGGAGCGCGCCGAAGCCCCAGCCCAGGCGGCGCTGGCCCAGGGCCAAGAGCAGGAAGAGCGGCGGCAAGTAGTCCAGGGCGAAGCGGTAACCGAACTGCACCCAGCCGCTGTTCTGGTAGCAGAGGTCGAGCATGGCCACGGGCAGGATGGCGACCCAGCAGGCGACCATCGTGGGCGTCACGCGCTTGGGCCAGAGCGTGAGCAGGAGCGCGGGCGTGGTGAACCAGAGCGCGAGGCCGTGGCGGCTGATGGTGACGTAGGGCGCGGTCTTGCTCAGCCAGGGCAGGTCGGCCGCGAACACGGCCAGGTTCTTGGCCAGGTAGTGGTAGTTGAAGAGACCCCAGGTCTCGATGCGCGGACGCCAGCGGATCTGCAGGTAGGTGTGGCCGAACTCGAAGGGCGAATCGAAGCGCGCGGCGTTGAACCACATCGCCACCAGGCCCACGAAAAGGATGGGCGCGGAGAAGAGCGCGACGTTCTTGATCACCGGTCGCCAGGCGACGCCGCGCAGCCAGACCCAGAGCCGCCGCTGCCAGGGCGCGTCCGCCTCGCTCGTGGGCGCGTCCTCGGGCCGCGACATGCGGAGCGCCTCCACGCCGAAGAAGAGCGCGAGCAGAAGCGTGGTCGGCCGCGCCATGAAGCAGAGCCCGAGCATCAGCCCAGCCAGCACCGGCCGCCGCGCGTCGAGGCTGAAGATCAGGAAGAGCATCAGCAGCGCGCTGGCGACCACCTGCGCCGAGAACCAGACCGTGCCCTGCACGGCCACGTAGTAGAAGACGCTGCCGAAGGCGAAGAGCGCGGTGAGCAGCAGATCGTCGCGCAGGCTTCGTCCACTACGTCCGCTCTCCCTGAGGCGCCGCAAGAGCACGAAGAGCAGCATCGGGGCGAAGCCCGCTAAGATCGCCCAGAAGAGCCTGTCCCACAGGCCCAACCCGAAGACGGCCACCGCGGGCAGGGCGATGACGGCGGGCAAGGGCGGGAAGGAGACGTAGAAGTGGTAGCGATCTTCCTGGCCGGGGAAGTTCCAGCGGTTGTTCGGGCACGGCCCGTGGTCGACGCTGTCGTAGCAGGCCCAATCGTTGGTGCCGGGGGGCGCGCCCATCTGATCGAGCTGCCCGCGCAGCCAGCTGTTGGCGAGGTGCACGTAGTGGTTGTCGGGCGAAGGCGCGAGGGCGCGTGGGCCCAGGGTCCCGACGTAGACGGCCGCGCACACGAAGTAGACGAGGAGCGGCAGCTTCGCGCGGGCGAGCGCGCTCTTCGTGGAGCTCCGCGCCCGATCGGGCGTGGCCTCGGTGGAGGGGGATTCGGCGCCTGGCTTCGTGTCTTCGCTCACGGCGGGCGCAGCATAACCGCATCCCGCCGTCGCGCATGCATCTTGACGCGTGCGCGACCTGGTCCTAGGTCGTGCCGCTGCGGGCGTGTTCCTAGGCCCCGCGGAGGTGCCCATGGCAACGATCACAGAAGAGGCCGTCCACGCAGCGCTCGCCGAGGTGGTGGATCCCACCTTCGAGGCCACGCTGGCCAAGCTCGGCACGCTCAGCGAGGTGAAGCTCGATGGCGCGAAGGTCCTGGCCCGCGTGCGCGTCAGCTCCCCCGCCGAGTCGGTGCAGGTGGAGCTTCGCAAGCGCGCGGAGGCCGCTCTGAAGGCCGTGGGCGTGGATGAGCTTGCCCTCGTCTTCGACGTGCAGGTCCCGACCCGCGAGACCACGAGCAACGACCCCATCCCGGCCGTGCGCAACGTCATCCTAGTGATGAGCGGTAAGGGTGGCGTCGGCAAGAGCACGGTCGCGGCGAACCTCGCGCTCGCCCTGGCGCGCTCGGGCACCCGCGTCGGGCTGCTGGACGCGGACGTCTACGGACCCAGCGTGCCCACGATGCTCGGCATCGAAGGCCACCCCACCTCCAAGGATGGCAAGCTGATCGAACCCCTCCAGCGCTTCGGTGTGAAGCTGATGAGCATCGGCTTCTTGCTCGAGGATCCGCGGCAGGCGGTGATCTGGCGCGGGGCCATGCTCCACGGCGCGCTGCAGCAGTTCATCTCGGACGTGAACTGGGGCGAGCTCGACTACCTCGTGCTCGACCTGCCTCCGGGCACGGGCGACGTGGCGCTGACGCTGGCGCAGAACCTGAAGGTGACCGGAGCCGTGATGGTCACGACGCCTCAAGAGGTCGCGGTCATCGACGTGCACAAGGCGCTCTCCATGTGCAAGAAGCTCGACATCCCGGTGCTCGGGATCGTCGAGAACATGAGCTACTTCGTCGATCCGAGCGGCGAGCGTCACGCGCTCTTCGGTGAGGGTGGAGGCGCTCGCTTGGCCGAGGAGTGGAAGACGCCCGTGCTCGCGCAGATCCCCATCGACCCCGCGGTGGGTCGCGCCGGCGACGCCGGGACGCCCGTGGTGCAGTCGGATCCCACGAGCGCGTCGGCCAAGGTCTTCATGGCTCTGGCGGAGAACCTGAGCGAGCGCATCGCCCGCCTGCATCGTGAGCGCGCCGGAGGCGACGAGGCCCCGGTTACCGAGGGTCCCAAGCGCCTCCGCATCCTGCGCTGACCGCGTGCGCAGCCAGGGCCGCTGAGCGGCTGTTCGTCGCGGGAGGAGCGCTCCGAGCCCCTCCCCCCTACGGCGGGCGGCCGCCGCAGGCCCCCCCACCCAAGGTCGCCGGGCCTTCGGCCGGCCCTGCGCGTGGGGCCCTACGCCCACTTGCCTGTCGTCCTCGACGTACGTTCGTACGCCTTCGGCCTGCCGCTGCGGGCGCGCTCGCTCATCGACCCCATCTGCACCCGCGGTCGTTGCTTTGGCTGGGGCTTGGGCTCAGCGAACGAGGACGGTGTTGGCCGCGACGCGTGTCGAGGCGTCCACGCCTCCGACGCGATGGATTCCGGACGGCGTGAACGAGCGCGCTCGCACGTCGGCGATGGCCACGCGGGACGGCATGCCCGAGAAGGACGCTCCGAGGGTCGCGCGCGCGCTGTGGCCCCAGGGAGCCGGACGGACCCACCTCACCCGTGCGGGGAAGATGTAGCGCAGGCCGCGCTCGAGCTCGTCGAGGTAGATGAGCAGGTCGGCACCGACCGCCGGCGCCACGGCCGTGGTCAGCGAGAGCCCGCCGCCCGACAGATCACGCACGTGGCCCGAGCCGAAGCCGCGGCTCTGGCTGAAGCGGGCGCTCATGGGCGCGAGCACGCGCGGCAGAGCCCGGCGTTCGAGGTCCGCGCGCGACTCGCCAGCGAGCAGCGCCAGCAGACCGGAACGCGCGGCCTCCTCCTCCTCGTAGAGTGGGACGCCCATGTGGGCTCGCGCCTCCAGCAGCTGGTAGTCGTGAAGGATGTCGAGGTAGCTCTTCATGGTCTGACGTGGGCCGTTGGCGTCGGCCTTCTCCGAGGGAGCCCTTGCTCAGGGCGGATGAACTCGGTTTTGCAACCCGCATGCCACGGGGTATCTACGCTTGGCGCTCGGCGGCGATTCCCTTCGGAGCGCCCCGATCACGACATTCCTGTCCGAGGGCCGTGAATCGTTCACTCCCTCTGACGTGACCAGGCTGGAAAGGTTTTCTCCCTACGCCATGGATCTCTTCGAAAAGCAGGCCGAAGGGCATGGACCGCTGGCGGATCGCATGCGGCCCCGCACGCTCGAGGAGGTCGTGGGCCAGCGCGAGCTGCTGGCTGAAGGGGCGCTGCTGGCGCGCCTGATCCGCGCTGACCGCATCCCCTCCATGATCCTCTGGGGACCGCCAGGGACCGGCAAGACGACGCTGGCGCGGGTCATCGCCCACGAGACGGCGTCCACCTTCGTGCCCTTCAGCGCCGTGCTCGGAGGCGTCCCCGAGCTGCGCAAGCTGTTGACGGCCGCCAGCGAGCGACGCGCGACCTGGGGCAAGGGCACCTTGCTCTTCGTCGACGAGATCCACCGCTTCAACAAGGCCCAGCAGGACGCGCTCCTGCCCCACGTGGAGTCGGGCCGCGTCACCTTGGTGGGCGCGACCACAGAAAACCCCTCCTTCGCCGTGAACGCCGCGCTCTCGAGCCGGGCCAGGGTCTTCCGCTTGAACTCCCTCAGCGAGCTCGAGCTCGTGCAGCTGCTGGAGCGCGCGCTGGCCGACGAGGAGCGGGGCCTGGGCGCGCTCACCCTCGAGGTCGAGGAGGACGCCCTCTCGGCGCTGGCCGCCGCGGCCGACGGAGACGCTCGCCGCGCGCTCACGGTGCTCGAGATCGTGGCCGACGCGGCCGCTTCCGGCGACGGACGGTTGAGCCGCGCGCTGGTCGAGGAGGCGCTGAGCACGCGCACCTTGCTCTACGACAAGACGGGCGAGGAGCACTACAACGTCGTCAGCGCGTTCATCAAGTCCATGCGTGGCAGCGATCCCGACGCCGCCATCTACTGGATGATGCGCATGCTCGACTCGGGAGACGATCCGCGCTTCGTGCTGCGCCGCATGCTGATCTTCGCCTCGGAGGACATCGGCAACGCCGATCCTCGTGCCTTGGCCATGGCCGTCGACGCGGACGCGGCCTTCCATCGCCTCGGCATGCCCGAGGGGCTCTACGCCATGGCCCAGCTCTGCACGTACCTGGCCAGCGCGCCGAAATCGAACGCGAGTGGAAAGGCCTTCACCGCCGCGCGTGAGGACATCCAGCGCCGCGGCGCGTTGCCCGTGCCGATGAAGCTGCGGAACGCGCCGACCTCCGGCATGAAGGCGGACGGCTACGGCGAGGGCTACCGTTATCCGCACGACGAGGGCGGCTTCGTGCGCGGAGAGACCTACCTGCCCGACGCCCTCGCGGGACGGCACTACTACCAGCCCGTCGACGATGGCCTCGAGTCACGCATCCGCGCGCGCCTGGCCCGCCTGCGCGGTGAGGGCGGCTGAAGGCGTCCTCAGCCCGCGAGCACCAGGAAGTCGAGGGCATCGTCGCGACCGGGCGTGGGGCCGATCTGCACGCTGCTCTCGACCTTGGCGACCTCGAAGAGGGCGGCGCCCACCCCCTCGAGCAGGCGATGCTGCGTGGGGCATTGGACGAGTGACTCCGGCGCGGGCTCGACTCGCATTTTCAGAAAACCCTCGCCCTGATCCATCATGCGCATCCTGCCCGCGTTGCGGTTCACGACGGGCCAGAGATGGGGCACGAGCAAGGTCACGTTCTTGGGCGTGGGATTGAAGGACCGAAGCCAGCTGCGGATCATGTTGGCCAGGAAGCCGCGCGTGAGTGCGCGATCGAGCCAGGCATGGCCGAGCTCTCGAACGCGATCCTCTTCGAGCGTGGCGCCGAGGGCGTGCAGCAAGGCAGCGTAGCTGGTGAACGGCACCCACTGCGTTCCGTGGGCGTCGTCGAGTTCGAAGAGGCGGCGCTCGGTCAGCGCGTCGGCGTCCCGGCGCAGGTCACGCCACACGCCGCGCTCGAGCAAGAGCTCGCGCAAGTTCGCCACCACGGCGCCGGCCACCACGGCCTCGTTCGCCCCCACTTCCGATGTCACATCACTCGCCTCTCGCGCGCGCCGCTTCGGCCTCGAGGTAGCGCGTGATGCCACCGCTCACCGTGGCGAGGTTGGTCGTGATCTGTTTGACCAGGAACTGCTCGACCGTGCGCCCGAGCGGTCCAGCCAAGAGGCGCGGGACACCCTTGACGCGCTCGAGGGCCACGCTCATCTCGCCCTTGATCTCGAGCCGCGTGCGCTCGCCCGACAGCTCGATGAAGTGGTTCTCGCCGTGGCAGTGGACGGCGTCGCGAAACGAGTTGGTCTCGATGCGCCACTCGCACACGAAGGCCGCCGCGCGCCAGGTCGCGTAGTCGTTCCACGAGAGCATGCCTTCGTCCAAGAACTTCCGGAGGCTCTTCGGGATCTCTCCACCACCGTGCCAGACGTTGAGGAGCCGGGTCTCGTCGCCGTCGTCTTCGCGTTCCTGGACGTCGATCGCCTGCACGTTGGGCAGGAACTCGACCAGCTCCGCCATCTCGTCGCGGTAGGCGCGAAACACGCGATCGCGCGAAAAGGGGATGACCGCGTCCGTCTCGATGTTCATGCGTCTCCCTCGCTGGTGGCCGGCGCTGCCGCCGCGCGCAGTGTGGCTCGATACTCCGTCGTGGCTTCGAGCAGGCCCTCGAGCGCGCCCTTGAACTCGCCGAAGTCGAGGGACTCCGTGGGCAGCTCCACCGTGAGCACCACGTCTCCGTCGTCGTCGTAGGCGAACTTGGTCTGGAACATGTCGCGGTTCATGCGCAGCAGCCAGCGCGAGAGCTCGAAGGAGTTGTCTCCGTGGGTGGCGAGGAACGGCACGACGGAGGCGATGAGCCAGTTCTCGTGCAGACGCAAATAGACCTCGACCTCGCCTTCGTCGGTCGCATGGGCGGAGCGCCACGTCGTCTCGCCGTGGGGGCTCGCGGCCCAGCCGAGGCGCTTCAGATGCTCTCGTAGCGTGGTCGCATCGAACATGTCATGGATCGAACGTCGCGCGGGGCCATCATGTCAAGCTGTGTGACCTCCGGAGGCGATGAAAGATGAACCAGACTCTTCGCGGAGAGGTGCGCAAACTCGGGCTCGAGGGCGGCCTGTGGGCGTTGGCGACGGAGGATGGGCGCATGGTCGAGCTCATCGCGCCGCCGCAGGATCTCTGTGTCGCCGGGCTTCGCGTCGAGGTCGTGGGTGAACGACGCCAGGCCGAGGTCACGATCGGGATGCTGGGCGACGCCGTGCGCGTCGTGTCTTTTCGACGGCTCTGACGCTACGCGCGTCGCGCGATGACGCGAAACACCGCGGCGCCGTCTTCGCCATCGCATTCCACGCGCGCGTCGGCGGACTCGGCCAGAGCATGGGCCGCCAGCAGTCCCGCGAACTGCGCGTAGCGCCCGTTCGGTCGCGCCTTGATCGCGCCCTGGCCCGCGAGCGTGAGCGCCGCCGACCTCAGCTCCACCGGCAGGGCCGGACCATGGTCCTCGCACTCCACCACGACGTGCTCGGCCTCCATCCGGGCCCGGAGCACGGCGCCGGCGTGACGCGCGTGGTGCTTGGCGTTGGCCAGGAAGATGCGCACGATCTCCACGATGGCCGAGGCGTTGGCCACGCGCAGCGCCGTGTCGGCGGGGAGGTCGAGCTCGACCGCGAAGTCCGTGAAGGCCTCGATCAGCGTCGGCAGCGAGACCGCCAGATCTCCGTCGCTTCCGACCGAGGCCGGCTCCCCCATCAGCCAGCGACCGATATACGACATCAACTCGAGGCCGCGCTTCACGTCGTCGAGGGCGAGTCCCAGATCTTCCAACGCCTCACGGGCGTCCGTGTCGTCGACGTCGGTGTCTTGGAGGAACTCGATGTTGGCGCCGAAGGTGGCCGCCGGATTGCGTAGGTCGTGGACCAACAGGCCCAGGAGCTTCCCCACGTCTACGCCGTGCAAATCACTCAATGTTGTCTCCGTCGTGCTCGGACGAACTCGGGTTCGACGCCTCGCGCCCGGTGCGCGTCTTTGCGTTGGGCGCAGGGGCAGCGTGTGCGCCTGCCGAGAACTCGACGGTATCCGAGAAGGGGAGAGCCTGTCGCTCCTCCGCGCGCAGGACGCTCTCGCCGAGCTCGAACGCGATCTCGACGGCGTCCCCGCGGCCCGACTCTCTCGGCTTGGTGGGCAGACCCAGCGCATCGGCCCGGCTCTCGAGGATGGGCATGAGCGTCGTGCGCACGCGTCGCTCCATGCTCGCCACGTGCAGGCGCAGGCGATCCTCCCCGCGTCGTCCCAGCAAGATGCCCAGGCCCACTCCCACGGAGAGTCCCCCAAGGGCGGCCACTAGCGTCTCCCATCCGGACATCGACTCGCAGGATACCTAGAGCCGAACCCGAAGGCGACAGCGGTGAAGCCAGTCGCCCCTGGGCTACGGGAACGCGAGCACGTTCTGCTCTCCCAGGCGCGAGGCGAGCTCCGCGATGTGCGAGAGGATGGCGGCCCTTCGATCGAGCACGCCACGGATCTGAGCCGGCGTCAGGATGCGCCGCGACTCGGCGATGGGATCGGTGTCCACGTCGGCGCGCAGGCTGGCTTCGTCCAGGGCCAAGAGCGCCTGGACCTGTCGGCGCGAGAAGCGCTGTGTCTCGACGACCCGCTGCCACATGCGCTCATGCAGGTTGTCCGGAATGGGGTCGCCGAAGGCCAGGTTGTGATCGCGAATGAAGAGGCGCCGACCGTCGGGGGTGCCCATCAGGTTGCCGCCGCTGAAGCGATCCCAGTTGCCGATCAGGTAGTCGAAGAGGATGCACTGCGAGAGGTCGCTCGCCAGCGCTTGGCTCTCCTGCGGGATCTGCCCACCCTGGCGCAACCAGGCGTTCCAGCGCGCGATCGACTCGGGCGTGTCGAGCCCGAGGTCGTGGAGATGCGGGATCCAGTACACGGCCGCGCCTTCGGTCGTGCCGTCATCGTCCCAGGTGATGGCGCGCTTCAGGTCGTCCCAGTCGTCCACGAAGTCGGGATGGAGGCGTGACTCGAGGCGCGAGCGGGCCACGCGTCGCGAGACCGCGGGCGGCACCTGATCCATGCCGAGCAGGCGCGCCACGTGGTAGGCGGCGATCTCCGCCAGATGACCCCGGGGGTGCGTGCGCGCGCGCGGACGGAAGGCGCCCGAGATCGGACCCTCGAGGCGCATGCGGAAGACGACCGATGTCGTGCCCACGGGCTTGAACTGCTGCGGGAAGGCGTGGCCCAACAGGCCGATGATGTCGTCGTTGGACAGCTCCGCTCCCAGGAAGCGCGGCACGGGCACGGGCCGAGCTTGGGGCTGGACGAAGCGAGGCGGAACGGGCGTCTGCCCTCGCAGCCTAGAGCCCGCATCGTGCCTCGCGGTCTTGGCCTTGGTCGCGGCGTGGGGTGCGGCGCCGAGCGCGGGCACGGGCGAGGTCGCGCGCCCCGCGTCCGCCGGGCGCTCCCCACCACCCCCGCAGGACGAGCAGGTGAGGAGCGAGAGGGCGAGCGCCAGGGCGCGCGGCATGGAAGCTGTCAGCGGACGCCGGCGAGGATGTTCTTGGCGATGACCATGCGCTGGATCTGCGAGGTGCCCTCGTAGATCTGCAGGATCTTCGCGTCGCGCATCAGCTTCTCCACCGGGTACTCCGTGGTGTAGCCGTTGCCGCCGAAGACCTGCACCGCGTCCACCGCGACCTCCATCGCGCTGTCCGCGCCGAAGGCCTTGGAGTAGGACGCGACCAGCGAGTTCTTGCCGCCCTGGTCGATCATCCAGGCCGCCTTGAGCACCATCAGACGCGTCGCTTCGTACTTGATGGCCATGTTGGCCAGCATCAGCTGCACCATCTGGTGTTCGCCGATGGCCTTGCCGAAGGTCTTGCGCTCGAGGGCGTAGGCGACGGACTCGTCCAAGGCCCGGCGCATCAGCCCGCAGGCGCCCGCGCCGATGTCCGGTCGCGTGCGGTCGAAGGTCTTCATGGCGAGCTGGAAGCCCTTGCCCGCCGGTGCCAGCACGTTCGCCTTCGGAACCTTCACCTCGTCGAAGTTGACGGTGGAGGTGTCGCTCGCGCGCTGGCCGAGCTTGTCTTCGCGCTTGCCCACGCTCACGCCCTCGGCGTCGCGGTCGATCACCATGGCCATGATGCCCTTGTGCTTGAGCGCCGTGTCGACCGTGGCGAAGACGAGATACCAACGGGCCCAGGAGGCGTTGGTGATGAAGCACTTCTGCCCCGTCACGACCCAATCGTCGCCGTCCGGCGTGGCCTTGGTGGAGATGGCCGCGGCGTCGCTGCCGGCGCCCGGTTCGGTCAAGGCGTAGGCGGCGAAGCAGGGCTCGCTGGTCAGCATGCCGAGGTACTTCTTCTTCTGCGCCTCGGTGCCGGCGACGATGATCGGCGTGGCCGCCAAGGCGTTCGCCGTCATGCTCGTCTGGATGCCCGTGCAGCCGTAGGCGAGCTCCTCCGTGAGCAGCACGTGGTCGAGCTCGGAGAGTCCTCCTCCGCCCGCGTCCTCCGGGATGTTGGGCGCGACCAGCCCGAGCTCCCAGGCCTCCTTGAAGACCTCCATCGGGAATTCGTGCTTCTTGTCGCACTCCGCAGCGATCGGGATGATCCGCTCCTTGGTGAAACGGCGCGCCGTCTCGACCAGGAATTTCTGTTCCTCGCTAAGCTCGAAATCCATCATCTCTCACTCCTTCTTCTTGCGCTTCTGACGCGCGATCTCCCCGCGGGCTGCCTTGGCACCCAGGCGGAAGCCCAGAGCGAGACCCATCAGGAGAATCCCGGGGATGTAGAGGAAATGACCGAGTGAGGGCAACGTCAGCCCTCCTCATGGTCGGCGAGGCTCCGCTCGAGCCGCGCGAGATCGATGCCCACCCTGCGGCTCACGCTGCCGATGCGCAGAATCAGAAGCAGGACGAAGAGCCAGACCAGCGCGTAGGCGCCGATCAGGAGCGCGCCACCGGGCACGTCCTCGGTCGCGGGTCCCGTCATCGCGCGGAAGGATTGTGCGCGATCGCTCTCGGGGTCGGCTGCGGTCGGGGCATCGGCGGTCGGCGTGTCCTGAGCGGCCACGAGGTGGGTCGCCGCAACACCGGAGAACATCGTCAGGCCCATGGCGAAGGCCAGCGCCAGTGTCCAGGATCGAATCATTCGTCACCTTCCATCAGGTCTCGCTCGGTGGCGAGCATCTCGAGGGCCAGCACACGTTGGCGCTGCCGTTCCACGCGCGTACGCGCCCAGATCAAGAGCGCGACCAACGCCGTGAAGGCGGCCAGGCTCAGGAAGAACGCCGGGTACATGGACGCCGCGAGGCCTCCACCGCGGCTCGTGATCACCGTCGGGTGTTGGCCGCGCCAGCGCTGAACCGAGTAGTGGATCACGACCAGCACCGGCAGGCCGAGCACGGCCAGGCCCGCGGCGAAGCGCTTCTCGACCTGACCGGCGGCGCCAGAGCCGCGCAGGGAGACGAAGGCGACGTAGATCATGCCGGCGAGCAGGGTGGTGGTCAGGCGCGGATCCCAGGCCCACCAGACGCCCCAGGCCTTGCGTGCCCAGAGCGGGCCCGTCGTCAGCACGATGATGCAGAAGGCCAATCCGACCTCGGCACCCGCCACGGCGATGGCGTCCCAGCGCTCGTCGCGCCGCGCCAGGTACACGCCCGAGGCGACACCGGCGGTCACGAAGCCGACGTACATGGCGTAGGCGCTCGGGACGTGGAAGTAGAAGATCTTCTGAACGATGCCCATCTGCACTTCGGCGGGGGCTACGAAGAAGATCTCGTAGAGGCTGATGCCCATGAGCAGCACTGTCACACCCCAAAGGGCGGGCCAGAGCATACCGGCGGTGCCACCTTGGGCGGCTGCGGCGGGCTTCGGCGCGGAGGCTCGGATGGGGAGGGGTTCTGTCATGGTCAGCCGGAAGGTGCGCGCAAGCTATCATGGGTGCAAGCGCGGCATGACCGCTCTCGGCATCAGGCGCTCACGAGACGCTCGCGCGTCCGGC
>JAACVI010000384.1 GCA_009992505.1 Myxococcales bacterium | reverse complement strand
CCCATGCCTGTATCGAATCGCTATCTTCTCGAGCAATGGCCGACCGTGGTCGCCATGGGTCGCGCCGCACTGCGTGGCGCCGTGACGCGTCGGGAGCGCGCGCTGTCCAAGGACGAGGCGAGCCTGCGCGAGCTCTACGTCGAGCGTCCGCCGCTGCCTCCCGCGCTGGTCGCGGACTACATCCGCCACGTCGGTGGTGATCCGGCCGCCTGGGCTGGAGACCTCCCGACGCACCTCTTCCCGCAATGGGTCTTCCCGCTGCAGCTGCGCCTGCTCGAGGGTCTCGGCGTGCCGCTGGCGCGGGCGTTGAACGCGGGCGCGCGTCTCGAGTCCGAGCGTCCCTTGCCCGCCGACGAGACTCTGCTCGTGCGCGCCTGGCTCGACACCGTGGATGATCGAGACGGCCGCGTGATCCTGCGCGTCGCCTCGAGCACGGGCACCGCCTCGGCTCCGAACGCGCTGCGCGCCGAGATGACGCTCTTGATGCGCCGCTCGCACAAGAAGTCCGGCGCCGCGCGCGTCGAAGCCCAGGTCCCGGCTGACGCGCAGGAGCTGGGTCGCCTTCACATCCCCGCACGCGCCGGCATGGACTTCGCGCGTCTGACGGGAGACCTCAACCCCGTGCATTGGCTCTCGCCCTACGCGCGCGCCCTCGGTTTTCGCCACGTGATCAATCATGGGTTCTCGAGCATGGCCCGCACCATGGAGGTGCTGATCCGCGAGCGCCACGCGTCCGATCCTCGCGCCCTCGGGGCCTTCCAGTGCCGCTTCACGCGGCCGCTGCTCTTGCCCGCCGACGTGGGCGTCTTCATGCGCGGGCAGGACGTCTCCCTGGGCGCGGGGCCGAACCAGCCGACCTACCTCGAGGCGCACGAGACTCCCAAGGGCGTCAGAGGCGCGGAGGTGATCCATGACTGATCTGCTGCTCGAGCTCTCGCGCCGTCCGCGCGCGCGTCGCTTGCTCTCGTCCTTGTCGCTGCCGCTCCCGATGCCCGAGCCCCTGCGGCGCGCCGAGGGAGCGCTCACGCTCTCGCCCCTGCAGGGTCGTCGCGCGCTGCTCTCCAGCGACGGAGAGCTGCACTCCGAGCTGCGCGCCGCCCTCGACGCCGCGGGTGCTTCGCCCTCTTCCGGATTCGACGGCGATCCCGACGCCCTCGTCTTCGACGCCACCGCGCTCGAGACCCCGGCGCAGCTCTCGGCGCTGTACGACTTCTTCCACCCGCGTCGTGTGGCGGTTCATGGCCGCGCCCTCGTGATCGCGCGTCCCAAGCACGCGACCGAGAGCGCCGCGAAGACAGCGACGCGCTTCGCCCTCGAGGGCTTCGTGCGGTCGCTGGCCAAGGAGCTCGGACGGCGTGCGGCCACGGCGCTGCTGCTGGAGGTCGAGCCCTCGGCCGAGGCCAACCTTGCGCCCGTGCTGCGCTTCGCCCTCTCCGATCGATCCGCCTTTGTCACGGGGCAGCGCCTCCACGTGGGCTCGGCCCTCGGATTCGCGGATCCGCCCGAGTGTTCTCTCGAGCCCGCGCTGCGCTCCCTCGCCGGTCAGGACGCGCTCGTCACGGGCGCCGCTCGAGGCATCGGATTGGCCATCGCGCGCAGGCTCGCGGAGGAGGGTGCACGCGTCACGTTGCTCGATCGCCCCCGCGAGGCCGAGAAGCTGGAGCGTCTCGCGAGCACGCTGGCTGGACGCGCCCTGGCCGTCGACCTCGCGCATCACGACGCCGCCTCGAAGATCGCCGATAGCTTCCCCGAGGGCGTCGACGTGGTCGTGCACAACGCGGGCGTCACCCGCGATCGCACGCTCGCCCGCATGTCCGACGAGTCCTGGCGCCTCGCCCTGGACGTGAACCTGGGCGCGCCGCTGCGCATCACCCAGGCCCTGCTCGACGCGGATCGTCTACGCGCGGGCGGTCGCTTGCTCTTCCTCTCGTCCGTCGCGGGCCTGGCTGGCAACGTGGGACAGACCAACTACGCCGCGAGCAAGGCCGGGCTGCTCGGGCTCGTGCAGGCCTGGAGCGCGGAGCTCGCGCCCAGGCGCATCGCCGTCAACGCGCTGGCGCCGGGCTTCATCGAGACGGACATGACGGCGGCCATGCCCTGGGCGATTCGCCAGGCCGCGCGCAGGCTCAGCGCCCTCGGCCAGGGCGGCTTGCCCGAGGACGTCGCCGAGGCCGCGCTCTTCCTGTCGCTACCCGAGGCGCGCGGCATCACCGGTCAGACGTTTCGGGTCTGCGGAGGCGCTCTGGTCGGCGCGTAGATCGAGGCGCCCGCGGAAGGCGAAATACGCGGCGGCGAGGCCCGCGCCCGATGGTGGATGCGCTTCCGGGTCAGGATGAATGCGTGCCTAGGCGAAGCGCTGGCGCGAGCCGCGTCCGGTTGGGACGAAGATGGAGGCAATGGGTTGCGCGCGGGACAAGTCCTCGCGCCCACGGCCAGATGTA
>JAACVI010000383.1 GCA_009992505.1 Myxococcales bacterium | reverse complement strand
TGCGACAGTTGCCGATGCGGTCCACCATGGGGACTCGACATTAGGTACGCGGGGGGGGCGTTGTCAAAGCAACCCTGCGGAATTGGGGGAAATTCGTCCGGCTCGCCTGGGCGTCCGCGGGCGGACTTGGGGGCATGCGTGGGACAGGTTCCGGGGCCCGCATTTGCGATTCTGGCGCTCGTGACGCGCCCCGCGCCCTACAGCCAGGTACCCGACCGTGTCCTCGTCGAAGGCTGCATCGGAGGTGACCCCGAGGCCTTCGAGGCGCTGTGGCAGCGCTGGGCGCCTGATGCACACGACCATCGCCATGACCCTCGACGGCCATGGTCGCGGCGACGCGCGTGAAGCGACCTCCATCTACCGGCGCCTGCGTGGTGATATCCAGCACAGCCGATCAGGCAACCTCCGGCGTCTCGGCCCGGACGCCACACTGAAAGGGACCAGGTCTGACGGGCACTTCCCGCTCTTCGACGAGCACGACGACGTCGACGAAGAGCGCTGGCACGAAGACGGCCGAGCCGTCGCGGCATCCGTGGTCATGGCTGCTGCAGCGGGTATTCGCGCTGGACGTTCTCAAGTACGAGAAGTGCGGCGGCCGGCTGCGGATCGTGGAGATCGCCAAGAAGCCCGACGACGCAGCGCGCGTACTGCGCGAGCGAGGTTGGGCGCGAGCGCCGCCGCGGGCCCCGCCTGTCGCAGAGCTGCCAGCGTGCGCGCCAGGGCAGCTTCGACTTCAGTTCAGCTGACAAGATCACGCATGTACGAAGAGCACGGTCAGGGAGATGTGTGCCCACGGGGAGCCAGTGGGGTCATCGATGGGTGAGTGAGCGCGGCTTTGACGGAACTTCGTGTCGTGAGAGACCCTGCCGGGTCGAGACGCGCTGCGCAGACCGGCATCGCCGCCGCAATTGTGCTCTCGCTCGCGCACCGATACCGTTCCTCGGTGGATGCAACAGTACGGATCAGCGCTTCGGATGGCTTACGCGTCCGCATCAGCGCTTCGGATGGCTTACGCGTCCGCATCAGCGTTTCGGATGGCTCACGCGTCGGCGCGACCGAAGCCACGCATAGCTTCACGGCGAGGTGATGCCGCAGTATTCCTCGATCGTCATGCCCATCGCGTCGCGAGCCTGGCGCGTGCACTCGCTCATCCAGCCGGTTTGCGGCCGTGTCGTGCAGAAGGACTCGCCGAGCACGCAGACGTCGCACTCCCAGCTGGCATCGACGCATGACGCGCGCCAAAAAACGTCGTCGCAGCACATGCCGCGGACGATGGTGCAGTACGGTGCGTTGCTGCCGCAGCTTGTTGCGTCGATGCCGGCGTCTGCTGCGCCCCTAGACGCGCTGCAACCAGCGAGTGCCGAGGCGACGACCATGACGAAGAGCGCGGATCTCATCGGAGGCGGTCCGGCGGAGGCGGAGCCGCAGGCTCCCGGGTGGGATCGCACGTGCGCTCCGACAAGAACAGATCTTCGGCAGTGGAAGCGTTGCTCGAATCGAGCGTCTCCGACGCGCCGATGCTCGTCATCGCCCCGCCGCCCCCAGCACAGGTCCCACACCCGAAGGCTCCGACTTCCTGGACGCACAACGAATCCCAGTAGGTCGCGCAGCAGTAAGTGTCCCTGGCGCAAACGCAGCCTTCGAGATCGTCCTGGCGTGCCTGCCGTGCGCCCGTGACGCACGCGCCGTGGCACGCTCCGCATCCGAGCGAGGTGACCTCGTTTACACAGATCGAATCCCAGCGCTGCAGGCAGCAGTATGAGTCGGATGCGCATACACACTGTTCGATCGACGGGTACGCACAGCCAGGCGCACTCGTCGAAACGCAGCAGTCAGCCGCGGCGGTTCGGACATCGTCGCTGATGCTGCGCGACCAGGACGCCGGGAGCTGGGACTCCACGCCAACCCAGAACGTGCGCGGGAAGTTGCTGCCGAGGTTCGAGAGGAAGAGATTTCGGACGATCGGGGCGTACGTGAGGCTCATCGGATCCCGACGGATCTGGAAGTACGTCACGTTCTCCTGCTCACGGTCGCCGTCTTGGTTCGCGGTGACGACCTCGCCGGGTACGCTGTCGATGCGCGTGCGAAAGCACGAATGATAAGCGAACCTGTCGGGCGTGTCGATCCCGAGCACATCCGCGGCGGTCGGTACCCAGGGGACGTAGACGTCGGCGTAGTCACCCGGCGCGATCGATGGAATGGGCGGCGCCGAGCCGATGTCGTCCCACGACGTGTCCGGTTGGATGCCGACACCCAGTGGCCGCGTCACGTCGAAGTGCGCGACGACGTTCGACGCGACCATGGTTCCGAAGTTCTTCACGCGGGCGTAGAGGCGATTCTCGTGATCGAGGCACGGATCGTCGCCATTGCCGATCACTGTGCCGTCGGCGCGCCGCCCGTATGTGAGCGTCGACGGGTCGCCCCCGCGATCCATGCGGGTGTAGCCGCCGAACGAACCTGCGAAGGGCCAACCGCTGTCCATTGTGTCAAAGCCGTTGTCGTAGTCCGACGGGTGGCCCCAGTTGCCCGAGACCATGTGGCCGACCTCGTGGGCGGTGCCGCCCCAGTCGCCGTCGCTCACGATCATGCAGTCCGCTACGGCGTCGAGTCGGTCGTATCCGGTGTGGTAGCTGTGAGCCGTGTCAACGGTGACATCGCGCTGGCCGGACACGGACCAGCCGCCGAAGCAGCTCGGGTACGTGCAGGTCATCCCGGACGGCATCGTCTGGAGGAATAAGATCCCGTTGAACACATCTCGAAGCACAGTGGACGAAGCACAGTGGACGAAGCACAGCGATGGCTAAGAGTGCAGAGTGCTTTCGAGAGCTTCGCCATGAGTGATCCCTTTGGTAGGTGCGTCAACCAAGGTGATATATGAAGGGAAACACGGTGTTGGCGCATCGTCAAGCGCGCAGCGCGATTGGTGAATCGCCCCTACAGCCGGGTCTGGATGCGTCTCGGATCACGCGGCCAAGCTCGGGGCGGCCTGCACTCGGCCGGAAAAGTCGCGACGGTCGGCGTCGTGGCGACGTGCTGCCCATCCACGTAGACCTCGGCCCAGGGATCGACCACGACCTCGAGGGAGCCCGCCCGC
>JAACVI010000083.1 GCA_009992505.1 Myxococcales bacterium | reverse complement strand
CCGTCGATCCCAACGCCGAGGCGACGGCCGCTGCGTCCCAGAGGCAGGCGCAGGAGCAGGCCCAGGCCGAGGCCGACGCGCGCTACGGCGACCTGGTGCTCAGCGTCAGCCCGGAGCGCGCGCAGGTGCTGCTCTTCGTGGGCCGCGGTCCCGCCGTGATGCCCAACCTCCCGGTCGGCGTCGCGCATGAATTCGTGGCCATCGCCGACGGCAAGGAGCCGACCCGCGCCGTGGTCTCGCCCGACTCCGAGTGGGAGACGACGGACACCGGCTCGCTCTACGAGCTGGCCATGCAGACGGGGCAGCGCGACATGACCACCGAGGCGCTCGACCTGGGCGCCACGCGCCTCGACGCCGACGCGATGGGGCAACCCTCGGGAGAGCTCGGTCGCGTACGCATCTTGACCACGCCGCCGGGGGCGAAGGTCTACTACGTGATCGGCTTCGGCCCCGACGTGCGCGTGCGTCACCTGCTCACGAGCGAGGTGCACGAGCTCTTGGTCTTCCGCGAAGGCTACGAGCCGCAACGGGTCGTGGTCGCGCCGAGCGATTTTCGCGACACGGCGGATGGCAAGGTCGCGGAGCAGAGCGTTCAGCTCGAACGACGCCACCGTCGCTGACGCGTCAGCGGCAGGATTCGATGCGCCGCTCGACCTCGCCACGGTACTCGTCCAGGCGCGCCTGGGTGTCCGCTTCGAAGCGCAGGACCAGCACGGGCTGGGTGTTCGACGCGCGCACCAGGCCCCAGCCGTGTTCGAAGCGCACGCGTGCTCCATCCACGGTGATGACGTCGTGGTCCTGCTGGAGTGAAGCCGTGACGCGCTCGACCAGCGCGAATTTCTGCTCGTCGGGGCAGGCCACGCGCAGCTCCGGCGTGGTGTAGCGCTCCGGCAGATCCGCGAGCAGCTCGTGCAGAGGCTGGTCGCTGGCGCTCAGGATCTCGAGCAGGCGCAGCGCCGCGTAGGTCGCGTCGTCGAAGCCGTAGTAACGGTCCGCGAAGAAGAGGTGGCCGCTCATCTCGCCCGCCAGCAGCGCGTCCTCCTCCTGCATCTTGGCCTTGATCAGCGAGTGGCCCGTCTTCCACAGGATGGGCTGTCCGCCGTGCGCGGCGATGTCCTCGTACAGCGTCTCGGAGCACTTCACCTCTCCGATGATCTTCGCGCCGGGGCGACGCGAGAGCACGTCGCGGGCGAAGAGCGCGAGCAGTCGATCACCCCAGAGGATGTTCCCCTTGGCGTCAATCACGCCCATGCGGTCGCCGTCTCCGTCGAAGGCGATGCCGAGCTCGAGGCCTTCCTCGTGCACGGTGTTGCGCAGCAGATGCAGCGTCTCGGGATCGGTCGGGTCGGGATGGTGAACCGGGAACAGGCCGTCCATCTCGCACAGCAGAGGCGTGGGCTCCAGGCCGAGGTCGTGGAAGACGGCCAGGGCGCTCGGTCCGGCGGCGCCGTTGCCCGCGTCGACCGCGAAGCGCACCTTGCGCGAGATCTGGACGTTGCCGCGCATGTAGCCGCGGTAGGCCGGCAGCGGGTTGAAGTTCTCCCGGCCGCCGTCGCCCGGCAGGTCGAAGTCCTGCGCCTCCATCAGCCGCTGAAGGGCGCGGATGTCCTCGCCGTAGAGCGAGCTCTGGCCCTTCATCATCTTGAAGCCGTTCTCGGGCGGCGGGTTGTGGCTGCCCGTGATCTGCACGCCGCCGTCGAGCTCGAGGAACTTCACGGCGAAGTACATCTGGGGCGTGGGCACGACTCCGAGGTCCACGACGTCGATGCCCGCCTCCCTCAGGCCACGCTCCATGGTGTGCGCCAGGCGCGGCGAGCTCATGCGACAGTCGCGGCTCAGCGCGATGCGACGACGATCGGCGCGGCGATGGAACGTGCCCAGGGCACGCCCGAGATCCAGGGTGAACGCATCGTCCAGATCGGTGTCGGCGACGCCACGGATGTCGTATTCGCGAAAGACGTGAGGGTTCATGGGCGGGGTGTATCCCGCATGGGCCGCTCAGACCAGCCGCTCTTCACCCTGCTCGACCAGCTGCTCGACCACCCGTCGCACCTCCTGAGCTCGCGCCCGAGGCATGATCAAGAGCGCGTCCTCCGTGTCGACCACGACCAGATCGTCCACGCCCAGCAGCGCCACGCGCTTGCCTGCGGTGGTGCGCACGTAGCAGCCGCTCGTATCCAACAACACGCTGCCTGCGGGCGCTGCGTTGTCGGCACCGTCCTTCGGGGCCTGCTCCCAGGCCGTGACCCAGCTGCCCAGATCCGACCAACCGAAGTCCGCGGGGACCACGAGCACGCGTTGGGCCTTCTCCATCACGCCGTGGTCGATGGAGACGCTCGGGAGACCGGCGTAGCGCGCCTTCACCACGGCCGCCTCCTCACCGCGTGCGGCGGCCTGGTCGAACGCCACCAAGGCCTCGCTCAGGCTGGGCAGGCTCTCCGCGATGGCCTCGAGGATGGCGTGGGCTCGAAAGAGGAAGATGCCTCCGTTCCAGAGGAAGTCCCCCGAGGCCAGGAATTGCACGGCGCGCGCGTGTGTGGGCTTCTCCACGAAGCGCCGCGCGGTGTGCACGCCGGGCGCCGTCTCCTCGGCCAGCTCGATGTAGCCGTAGCCCGTCTCCGGGCGCGTGGGCGTGAGACCCACCGTGACCAGATCCCCGGCCCCAGCCGCCTCGGCCGCACGCCGCAGCACGTCGCAAAAGGTCTCGGGGTCGCTGATCTCGTGGTCGGCGGGCAAGACGGCCAGCACCGCCTCGGGATCGCGGCGCTGGATGGTCGCGGCGGCCCAGCCGATGCAGGGCGCCGTGTTCCTGCCCAGGGGCTCGGCGAGGATGTTCTCACGCGGGACCCCAGGCAGCTCGCGCAGGGTGGCGTCGATCAGATGTTCGCCCGTGACGACGTACACGCGATCGGGCGGCACGAGGTCCTCGAGGCGCGCCGCCGTGCGCGCGAGCAGGGAGCCCTCGCCCTGACCCAAGGCGAGGAATTGCTTGGGCGTCTCTCGGCGTGAGAGCGGCCAGAAGCGCTTGCCGGCGCCGCCCGCCATGATCACCGCGTAGAGGTGTTGCATCCAGAGTTCTCCTTGCTCAGTTGAACAGCGGCAGGGCCAGGACCAAGAGGGCGAGGGGGATCAGGTAGAGCGCGAAGAGGGAGAGCTGCCCGCGGCCCACCACCTCGCGCAGGCCGATCAACGCCAGGATCCCGACCGCGAAGGCGATCAGCGCACCGACGATGCCGGGACCGGCCAGAGCGCCGAGGTCGGTGACGTCCTTCGCTTCGAGCAGCACGGCGCCGGCCACGGCGGGCAGGGAGAGCAGGAAGGAGAAGCGGAAGGAGGCGTCCCCCGTGAGCCCGAGCAACATCGCCACGGCTATGGTGGAGCCGCTGCGGCTGAGGCCAGGCAGCACGGCGATGCCTTGCGCGACGCCGATCACGAGCGCCTGGCCGACGCTCGGCACGCGTCGATCGCCTCGCGCCCAGCGCGTCGAGAGCACGGCCGCGGCCGAAGCGAGCAGCGCCAGGCCGACCGCGAGCGGGACGCGACCGAGGGACTCGACTCTGTCGCGCAGCAGCAGCCCGAGCACGGCCGTCGGCACCGAGGCCAGGACCACGGCCAGCACCATCTGACCCCGCTCCGTCTTCAGCGCGAGGCGCGGCGAACGCACGAGATCGAGGCAGGCCAGCAGGAGCTGCGCGACGTCGCGGCGCATCACCACCAGCGTCGCAACCAACGTGCCCGCGTGCAGCAGAACGCTGAGCGCCAGGGGCGCGTCGTGCATGCCGAGGGCCATCTCGGCCAGCGCGATGTGGCCGCTCGACGAGACGGGGAGGAACTCCGTCAGGCCCTGGAGAATCCCGAGCAGGGTGGCATCGGTGTACGCGCCCATCAGCAGCATGGCGCTAGCTATGCGCCACCGACCCGCTCGCGCAAGTCCGTCCGGCTCGAGAAGCTCAACGCAGACGCGTCGTGACCTCGATCTCCTCGCGCCAGGAGATGGATCGTGCGAGCCGCGGACCGTTCTCGAACAGCGCGGTCAGCGCCTCGGCCAGGCAGCCGACGAAGCCTCCCTCGGCCCCGCCCGTGGGCGTGAGGGTGACCTGACCCGTGTAGACGTCGTAGTCGCCCATGTCGCGTAGATGCGACGTCAGGTCGATGGTCAAAGGTGCGCTCGCGCTGCGCTCGTGACGCGACTCCCAATCCCGGATGAAGCAACCGGCGATGGCGCGGGTGGCGTCTTCGCTCTGCAGCGTCGTGCGCACGGGCTCGTAGCCTGCCATGTCGCGATCCGGTAGCTCCAGGGCGATCTCCACGGCGTCCACGGTCGGACGCGAGGGGTCTTCGGTGAAGAAGTGCGAGGCCGGTTGGTCTTGATCGAAGAGGCTGAGATCGAGGCCATCGTAGCGCAGCCGACTGACGGCGCGCTGAACCACCATGCGTGACTCGTCGCCGGGCAACGATCCGCGGAAGCACGCGTCCGCTCTGCGCGCGGCCACCTCGCGCTCCTCCGGCGTCTCGGCCGCACGCAAGGCGGCTCCGGCGGCGCCACAGAGCACCTCCGCGGGCACGGGCGCCTCCTGCGATTCGTACGCCTCGAGCACCTGATCGTAGGTGCGCACGGCGCCGCTCACGTCTCCCGTGTCGAGCTGCGCGCGCGCGGCCGTGGTGAGGATCTCACCCTTCACGCTGACGTGGCGGAAGCGGCAGACGCCCGAAACACACACCTGCTCGCCCGCGCAATCGGAGCGTCCCGCGCAGCTCGTCCCGGAGGGCATGCCCGTGGGCGCGTAGCTGGGCGCGGCCCCGTTCAGAGTGTCGTGGCCCGGCGGCGGCGAGCCCGCCGCGGCGTCCGTTCCGGGCGGCGTCGCGCTGGGACGCGGCGGGCATGCCGAGGTCAGCGTGAGCAGGGCGACGACGAGGAGGAGATGGAGGTGACGCATGCGGTGGTTTCCAGCGTGGCGAGGGGGCGCGGACGGACCCGGCGGGCCCGTCGTGCGAGGTCAGAAGCGAGACGTGAGGCCGAGCGTGATCATGAGCGCGTCGGTGTTCGGGATGTCTGCACGACCGTAGTGGAAGGATCGGAAGTCGAAGCGGATGAGGTCTGCCTTGAGCACGAGGCGCAGGCCGTCGAAGATGCCGAGCACGTCGCCCTCGTCATCCGGGGGCACATCGTAGATCAGCCGCAGACCGTAGGTCATGCTGCGCATGCTCGAGAGCTCGCGGTCGCCGGTGAAGTACTCGCCTCGGGGCAGGCGCACGTAGTCGTCCGAGAAGAAGATCGCCGCGTTCTGATCGTAGAAGCGCACGCGTCCCCGCAGGCGCACGCTGCCCGAGAGGCTCTGTTCGTACGCGCCCTCGGCCGTGATCGACTTGATGTCCCAGGTGTCGCGGTAGACTCGACCCGAGAGCTGCAGCGCGCCGTGCAAGGGCTCGAGCCAGAGGCGCGCGCCGAGACCGGCGGCATAGCGCGCCCGATCCTCCGGCGGGTTCTCCATGGCCGCGCTACGTCCGAGCCAGACCGCTCGGTAGGGGCTGCCTTGATAGCCGTGGAGGATCTGCGCCGTGAGCGTGAGCTGCGTGGTGAAGAGGGGCGCCCAGGCCTGGGTCCAGCTGCCCTGATAGGTGGAGAGGTCGAGGTGCAGAGTGGTGCGGTCGTCCGCGCTGAAGCAACCGGTCGACGACGGGAGCCGCTGCCGGTTCACCGACTCCTGCGCTCGCGGCTGGTTCAAGGCGCAGGCGCGATCGAAGCCGCGCGCGTAGCTGATGTCGAAGGCGGTGTTGCGCTCGAAGAGCTCGGAGTGGGCCGAGAGGCTGAAGCCATGCGAGTGGTAGTCGCTCTCGGTGCCGTAGGCGTAGCCCGCCGTCAGCTCGGCGAACTCGCTGTGCAGCGTGAAGCCCGCGCTCGCCGTGTGCCGGATGTCGTTCAGCGTCGTGGCGCCGGTGATGGCGTCGACGCCGCTGCCCGGGGCGTCCACCACGGCCACGCTGGCGCCGCTGACGATGTCGGCCTCGTAGCCCGCGCGCAGCGTGAGCGCGTCGGCGATGGTGCCGTCGATGTTCAACCCGGGCGTGATGACCGTCATCTTCAGGCCGCCACCGGAGTCGTGGTAGAGCGTCCCCGTCAGGTCGATGCCGCCATCCGCGCGCGCCCCGGCCGCCAGAGAGATCGCGGCCACGATCAGCAGCAGCGTGCTCGCCCGCGGTGAGGATCTCAGTTGCACCCGCAACCGCCTCCGCTGACCGACCCGGCGCCCATGGAGCCCTCGCGGTTGCTCATCACGTGTTGTTCATGGGCTCCGGCCGCGCCCTCGTCTCCGAAGGTCATGGACGGATCCGACAGGAACTCCTTGTCCGAGGGTCGCACGGTGACGCAGCCGGCGCTCAGCGCGAGCAGCAGCATCGCCAAGCAGGTCGCCGCCAAGCGCCCCAGGCGCAGCCTCCGCACATGCACGGCGCCGTCACGCTGCGACACGCTCGGTTCAGAAGAAGACGGTGAGTCCACCACTGTATTCCTCCTTGGTCACATAGCGATTTGCCTCGAAGAAGGCGTAGGCGCGGGCCTCGACCCGCAGCGTGATGCGATAGCGCAAGCCGAAGCGTAATCCTCCGCCTCCGTAGAGCAGCGCCACTCGGCCCGATTCGAGCAGGAAGGTGTCGGCGTTGGGCGCGCTCTGAGCGACGCCGCCACCGCCCACGATGTAGGGCACGACGGGCGAGTGCGGGAAGACGTTGATGATGCCGCCGACGGCGCCGAGCAGGAGGCGACCGGCCTGGGACACGCTGGCCGCCGCCGTCAGCTCGATCCCTGCCTCCGGCGCGAGATAGAAGGCGGGCCTCAGCGCCATGAAGCCGGCGTCACCGAGCATGCCGAAGGTGATGGAGACTTCGCCATGCGCCTCCGGCAAGGGCGGTGGCGCGAAGAGTCGCGGCCACAAGCGCCCGCCGCCGGCTTCGTCGGGACCGACCTCGTGCACGTAGACCGCGCTGCCGAGCACGAAGGCGTGGGTGCCGTCCGTGCGTTCGACCTCGAACCAGAAGCCGCGGGTGGCGCGCCCGCGCACGGGCAGCACGTCCCCGCGCAGGGCCAGCCCCACCTGTCGGTAGTTGGACCCAGGTCCGCTTCGAAGCGCCACGGAGTCGACGATCACGCGGGCGTAGGGCGTGGTCTCGACCATGTCGTCGCCGTCCCCGGCCGCCTCGGCGTCCTGCGCACGCACCGGGCACGCGACGGTGGATGCCCAGATCGAACACAGGAGCGCCAACGCCTGGAGGCACGGGTGGCCGACCGCGGCCGCCTGGGAGCGACGCGAGCTCATGGGCCGCCCGACGTCAGCCACTCGAAGACGAGCTGCTCTTCGGGGCTGCCCTCGTCGTAGATCTTGCGAGGGTGGGAGTCGAGCTGCAGCGGCCGCCGGTAGAAGGGGCTCGAGAGCGGATCGCTCTGAACGGTGAAGCGGACGGCGTCGAGGTTTCGTCGGTAGCTCTCGGGGATGGGCCCCGCGGGTGTGTTGCCGTCGCAGGTCGGGGGCGGATCGGTCTCGCCCAGCACGTCGAGGCGCAGGGCCGAGCGCGCGGAGTGGCACGAGCCCGACTCCCCCGACACGCCAGAACCGCAGCGCTGCGTCGCCACCACCTCGGGCTGGATACGGCAGAAGAAGAAGTCCTCGTCCATCACCAAGTCTGGCGCGACGAAGTTGTCGCCCGGATCGATGGTGGCGCAGGAGGCGCAGACCAAGGACAGGGCCAGAGCGGTGAGGCAACGCACGGGCGTAGCCTGCCAAACTCCAAGGTGATGGGTCAACGGCGGCGCGAGGAGATGCTCGAACGAGCTCCGGAATGGACCTCGGCCCAGCTGGGCGTCCCACATTGCTGGTGAACTGCTAGGATGCGCCGGAGATGCGGGATTCGCTCAGAACGGCCAAAGTGGGCCTGCTGGTGGTCGCGGGCTTGGTGGCGGCCTTCGC
Organism: Myxococcales bacterium; assembly: GCA_009992505.1. Lineage (GTDB taxonomy): Bacteria > Myxococcota_A > Polyangia > Polyangiales > Houyiibacteriaceae > JAADHO01. The sequence continues at coordinate 3,689 of JAACVI010000083.1, read as the reverse complement.
CATCTACCGCTACGTCGAGGAGCGCGCCGGCGGCGGCAACGAGTATCGCGTCTATGCGCTGTTCGACGACGCGCGGGGCCTGGTTCCCAAGAGCCGCGTGGTGATCGCCGGCATCCCCGTGGGCATCATCGATCGCATCACGCTGGCGGGCACCCAAGCTCGCGTGGATATGCTGATCAACGAGGGCGTGCCGCTCCATCGCGACGCGACGGTCGGCATGCGCACCGAGTCGCTGCTGGGGGAGAAGATCCTGGTCCTCAATCCCGGCACCATGACCGAGGGCGTGGGCGGCGTTCCGGTCGTGCCGCTGGTCGAGGACGGCGATCGCATCAACGTGGCGAACACGTCTCCGGGCATGGACGATCTCATGACCCAGATGAGCCGCGTGCTCGAGAACGTCGAGGGCATCACGGCGCAGCTCAACCGCACCTTCGGCACGGACGCGGCCGGCGCCCAGATGAGCGCGGCGTTGCAGAACCTCTCCGAGGCGCTCGAGGCGGTGAACCGGACCATCCAATCGAACGAGGAGGCGATCCACCACACGCTGGCGAGCCTCGAGGCGACGACGAGCGCGGCGCAGCCTCGCATCGCCGAGATCCTCGAGCACGTGGAGGCGGCGACGCGCAACGTGGCCGAGCTGCTCCAGGCGCGGCGCCCCGATCTGGATCGCGCCACGGGCGATCTCGACGACACCATCGCCTCCATCCACTCCGCGGCGGACGAGCTGAACGGCGTGCTCGCCGACACCCACGAGGTGACGGGACGCCTCGCCCGCGGGGAGGGCACGGTCGGCCGACTGACCTCGGACGAGACTCTGATCGACGAGGTCGAGGGCGCCGCCGAGGGCGTGAACAACCTGGTCGGCGGTCTGGCTCGCTTGCGCACGGTGGTGGAGTTGCGCAGCGAGTACAACTTCTTCGCCAACACCTTCAAGACCTACTTCTCCGTGCGCCTCTATCCGCGCGAGGATCGCTACTTCCTGATCCAGCTGATCGACGACCCGCGCGGCTTCCGCTCGGTGACGCAGACGACCGTGCAGCGCAGCCCGCCGGCGCCGGGCGAGTCGAATCAGTACACCGAGCAACGCACGACGGTGAGCGAGAAGCTGCGCTTCACCATCATGTTGGCCAAGCGCATCGGCTTCGCCACCTTCCGCTTCGGCCTGCTCGAATCCTCCGGCGGTCTGGGCCTCGATCTGCATGTCTTCGACGACAGACTCGAGCTCTCGACGGACGTCTTCGACATCGGTCAGCAGGTCTTCCCGCGCCTGCGCGTGCGTGCGGCCTTCGAGGTCGTGTCGCGCGTCTGGATCCTTGGCGGCATCGACGACGCTCTGAACGACACCAACGACTTCTTCCTCGGCTTGATGCTGCGTTTCGACGACGAGGATCTGAAGACCATCCTGCCCTTCCTCGGGGGCATCAGCAGCAGCAGCCTCTGATGGCGGACCTGCGGAAGCTGGCCAAGGGCGCCGTCACCGCACCCAAACGTCTCGGCATCGGCTTCTTCTCCGGCCTCCGCTACCCCTTCCGGGGCATGCGCTTCGTCTACGGCAAGCACCCTGGGCTGGTGCGCTTCTGGCTGCCGCCCATCGTGATCACGGGCGTGATGCTGGTGCTCGTCTTCGGCGCGGTCTTCCACTACCACGACGCGGTCACGGATTGGATCTGGACCGCCCCCGCGGGGGATTCCTTCTGGGCGTCCGTGGCTCGCTTCTTCCACGGCCTGCTCGACGTGCTGCTCGGGCTCCTGCTCGCCGTGGGCGGCCTGTTGGCGGTGATGCTCTCGACCAGCGTGCTGGCGGCGCCCTTCAACGACGCGCTCAGCGCCGAGGTGGAGCGCCTCATGACCGGCGCGGACGGACCGCCCTTTCGCTTCGCGACCATGATGCGCGACCTTTTGCGCACCGTCGGCATGGAGCTGGTGAAGCTCGTGATCTACCTGATCGTGATGGTGCCGCTCTTCGTGGCGTCCTTCGCGCTGCCGGTCGCGGGTCAGGCCGTGTATTCGATCTTCGGCTTCGTCTTCACCGCCATGTACTTCGCCCTCGACTACATCGACTGGCCCGCGACGCGTCGCGGCCAGGGCGTGGGCGAGAGGCTCCGCATCGGGCGCCAGCGCTTCGTGCCCATGTTCGGCTTCGGCACGGGCGTGTGGCTCTTCCTCTTCATCCCCTTCCTCAACCTCTTCTTCATGCCCGCGGCCGTCGCTGGCGGCACGCTGCTCTACCTCGACCTCGAAGGCCCCGGAGAGCCAGCCCCGTCCGAGCCGACGCCGTAGCGCTCAGAAGGGGGACTCCGGGATGCAGCTCGACTGCGGGGCGACTGCAGGCAGCGGAACGATCGGCGCGCCCCCATCCGCGCGCAGGCCCACGGGCGCGTCGCCTTCGGCAGAGACGAGGCATAGGGCCGTGCTGGCGCCCTCCACCTCCACGCGCAGCAGGCGGACGCTCTCCCGGGGATCGAAGTGGCGCCCACAGGCGCCGGACGAGGCGATGGCGAGGTCGGTCAGGGTCACTTTATCCAAGGCCACCAGGCCTTCGTTCGTCGGCGCTTCGATCCACGCGTCAGTCAACGTCAGATGCGTGGTCACCACCGGCGCCATGATCGAGTCCGTGATGACGCCATAGGTGCCGCCCGTCACGTGTGGCCGGGTGAGCTCCACCTGTGCCCCATCGCGGATCGACAAGGGCACGACCTGCTGGTGCAGCGTGTCCGTCAACTCCAGGTCCTCGAGCACGACCTTCGCACGGTCGTCGATCACGACGCCCGGCGCGGCCCGGTGATCGACGAGCACGGATGCGCCCGTCCACTGCGCGCCAGGTCCGCCGATCAGGACCGTAGCGAACGACGTCGATCGATGGGCCACGTCCACTCCGCCGATCAGGACGTCGCTGGTCTGGAGTGTGCTTGCATTGACCTGGACGGTGGTGCCCGCCTCTCCTTCGATCTTGCTGTGGTCCAGGTTGAGGCTCGCGTCGCCGCCCGAGAGCACCACGCCGAAGCCGGGTGTGCCTGCTGCGGGGTCGCGGCGGATGATGCTGTAGCTCAAGTTGACGTCGCCGCCGTCGTCAGCGTGCAGGTTCGCGCCGGCGTTGTCTTCGATCACCATGCGCCCACCGCCGAACTCCCCTTCACCGTGGACGAGCAACCCGAAGTCCGAACTCAGCGCGCTCACGGCCCGCGCGCCCCGGATGGCGACCCGGGAGACGCCGACCATCGGGCGGGTCACGCCGTCGAGTTCGAGCCCGGCGCTGGCGTTGTCGATCAAGCTCACACGGTCGAGCGCGGCTGGCGCGTCGATCAGCAGCACGCCTTGCCCTCCGAGCAGTGAGAAGACATCGGGCTTGGTGTCGCGCACGACTACATCCCGCATCATCAGTTTGCCGCCGACCACGCGGACGCCCGCCTCGGCGGCATCCGCGATCAGGACTTCCTGGAGCGTGACGTGGCGGTCGTTCAGCGCGGCGAAGGCGGGTCCGTCCGCGCCCCCGAGGCTGAGGCGCTCCAAGGTCGCGGCCGCGCCCGAGACCTCGATACGCCCCAGTAGATGGAGATGGGTCTGAAGATGTGTCCATCTATCGCGTGATTGGCGCTGAAGCGCACGATCGAAACGTAGGCGGCGATGACCGCGACGACGAGCCTCTCGGCAACGCGATGTCGATGTGGAGCTGATCGTTCGCGTGAGGT
>JAACVI010000382.1 GCA_009992505.1 Myxococcales bacterium | reverse complement strand
CTACACGGTGCTCCCGGGTGGCGTGCCTGGCGCGGCGGATCTGGGGATGAACCGCCAATTCTGGGGCTTCACCACAGGCAGCCTCGTGCCCTACCTACGCGAAGTCATGCCCGATGGCGGCACGGTCTGGATCTGCGACACGACCTGGGGCGCGTTCAGCATGCTGCAGCGCGACGGTCTCCTTCCGCCCAACATCCGGCCCGCGGCCAGCATGGATCAAGCCGATTTCACGCTGGTCCACCTCGAGCATCACTTCGTCGAAGTCGACTTCCAGGCCTGGGTCGCCTACGGCTCGGTGAAGCCCGTCCACGTCCTCACCTACGATGGCGTGCCCATCATCGACGTGTACGAGAACCCGCGCCATCGGGCGCGCGCGCAGCATCCAGCCGGTCTGCTCCGTCCCGTCCCTCCGCGTCGCCTGCCGCCGCATCTCTGAGCGCGCCGCAGTTCGTGCGCTACGGCGTGGTCGTTCCCGGCGGTGGCGCGAGCGCACCCGTGCGATAGGGAAGATCGAAGAACTCCCCCGTGCAGGTGCCGCCCGTGCACGAACCACCGGAGCACGACGCTGTTCGATGAGGTTCGAAGCGCAGCACGAGGTCGGTGTTCGCCGGCAACAGTCGATTGTCGAAGGGGTTGGGCGTGTTCACGTCGATGACGTCGTCACCCGCGACCGCGTCCCCGTTCGTTCCGTCGTCGCGAAGCTCGAGCAGAGGGAAGCGGCTGCCGACCGTGCCGCCATCACCCAAGGGATCCGTGGTGTCGGCGATCGCCGTCACCGTGACGACGAGCGTCCCGGGCGCGTCACTTCCGCAGGTCTCGAGCTGGATGTGCACCTGCGCTCGTGCGCTCAAGTCGCCGACGTCGATCGCCGCCGGCTCGATGCTGGCGCTGTGCACGGTCGAGTATTCGAAGGGCAGGCAGTTGTCGATGGCGTCACCGCCGCAGCTGCGCGTCAGGGGATCGCCGCTTCCGGAGGAGCATGCCGAGAGCGCTAGCAGCGCGAGGAAGGCACCACGCAAGGCGTGCTGGAGGGCGCAGCGTTTCGACACCACCCGCATCAGGGAACGGATGGGTCCGTAGGCTTCTCGTCGTCGGCCTTGGAGCTGCCGCGATGACGAATGCTCTGCGTGATGTGGAAGACGGCTTCGACGATGCCGATCACGATGTAGCAGGTCAGAAGCCAGACCAGCGCCACCGAGGGATGGAAGCGCATGGCGACGTAGCCGGTGGAGCCGATGGTCACGGCGACGAACGCGCCCGTGCGCCAGCTCAGCTTCACGTCCTTGAAGGATCGGAAGCGGATGGTGCTGACCATGAAGAAGGCCATGGCGAGGACCACGCCCATCACCACCGCAGGTGAGCCTGGCAGCCTGCCGGTGACGGTGTTGGCCACGACCAACGAAACCAAGATGCCGGCCGCCGCCGGGATCGGCAGGCCCGCGATGTACTTGCCGGGCTTCTTCGGCGCGCCGTGCTCGCCGGTGGTCAGCACGTTGAAGCGCGCGAGGCGGATCGTGCCGCCGGCGATGTAGACGAAGGCCACGAACATGCCGAGCATGCCCATCGCGTTGAGCGACCAGCGATACACCAGCACCGCCGGCGCGACCCCGAAGGAGATCACGTCCGCCAGGGAGTCGAGCTGCACGCCGATGGCGCTCTGGGTCTTCGTCAGGCGCGCCACGCGACCGTCGATCGTGTCGAAGAACATGGCGTACACGATCAGCAGCGACGCCCGGTAGAAGTCGTCGTTCGTCGCGTCGTGGCTACACAATAGGATCGCGTAGAAGCCGCAGAACACGCTCGAAAGCGTGAACAGATTCGGCAGGATGAAGAGACTCTTGCGGAGGTTTACTTTCATCCGACGTTCACGCGGGTGGCCTGCTTGCAAGTCCCCCAACCAGGTTCAGACCAGCACCGGACACTACGCCCCGGCCGGGTTCGTGTCCACCCGATGCGCTGCGTCAAGGGCGCCGATTCTGGGTGTCCATGGGCCGTCATGGCTCGAGCGAAGCGGCCGCCATGGCGTGGTTGCGCAGTCGCATGTTCCCGCTCCGGCGGTAGGCCTCCTCGTACAGGCCCGAAGCGTGGGTGCCGCGGCCCAGGGCGAAGAGCAGGTAGGCGCGCGCCTCGAGCACGTGATCTCCACCCGCCAGCTCGTACTGATCGACGGCGTCCATGCGCCTCTCGGGGCTGACCTCCTGCGCGCCGAGGGCGAGCCAGCCCCAGTAAGCGCGTGCCTCCACGGGCGCGAAGTCGCTGGTCGGCGGGAGCCCGAGGATGGAGTTGAAGCGCGCCGCGTAGAGCACCCGAACGACGAAGGCCGGTCCGACGACGGCGCCGTCACGCGTCAATCCATAGCGCGTGAGCATGCGCGGGAAGGCGCCGAGCATGGCGGCGTCCTGGACTTCGTCGTCACGCCCGGCGAGGGCGGCGGGAAGTTCGAGCAGGAGCGAGGCGCGCAGGCTTCGGATGGCGTCCGCCCCGTCGTGCGCGAGCACGGAGGCGACGGCGGCTCGAATGGCGTCGCGTCGCGGGACACTGTGGCTCCCGCCACCACCGGCCTCCGAGGCTCCCCAGTCGAGGTAGAGCTGGCGCACCTGCTCGATGCCGCGCGCCAGTGGGCTGTCGGGCGGCGTGCCATCGGGCCCCATGGCCGCGATCGTCTGTCGGATGCTCCGGCCGAGGTCCGCGTGGGCGAGTCGCTGATCGCGGAGCTCGACCGCGGCGATCGCGTCCTCGTCCAGCACCAGCGCCGGCATGCCCCTCGGCATCGTCGGTCGTGGAAGAGCGAGCAGAAAACCCGCGCAGGAAGCCGCAAAAGCCCACAGAATGAGCTTCGCTCCCGACTCCGTCAGCGCCCGCGACTTGACTCGTTCCGTGGCCACGGCTAAGCGACCCACCGGGATCGAGGCGGTGCTTCGTGAGGAATCCCGACTTCGAGGACCGAAGGTTCCATGAGCATAGACAAGAGCCGCCGCACGCATGCCCGCTTCCCCTGCGATCTCGCGCTCAGAGTGGAACACGAGGGTCGTGAGATCCCGATGCGCGCACGCAACATCTCGCTCGGCGGCATGCTGTGCGTGACCGATGTGGTGTTGGCGTACGGTGAAGAGGTCATGGTGCACATGGTGCTGCCGGCGCTCGGCGCCGAGACATCGTGCCCCATGGTCGTGCGCTGGCACAAGGACGCTGACGTCGGTCTGCAGTTCGGTAGCCTGCGCGCGAAGCAGGTCTGGGCGTTGAACCGGTTCTTCGTTTCCCTCGAACCCGAAGAAGACTGAGAGCGGCACCCTGTCGCCCCGGGGACGCTGGCACGGGGCTGAGCTTGCTGGGCCGTGTACGCGCTCTTCGCGCTGCTGGCGTCCGCAGGTGCGCAGCGCATCGGTCGCGCCCGA